>JALWRR010000152.1:22981-45469 GCA_026993975.1 Promethearchaeati archaeon
CCATTGATGGCGTGGTGCGAGAACTATCTCCAAGTTCTCTTATAGAAAGAATCAAAAATGCATTAAGGACTCTTCATTAATTAATGAATCTATGGAGAAGAATGCGTTGAGCGCTCAGAGAAGCTTGAGATTCGTAATTGGTATCAAGGATCCTATCCACGGGATAATTCTCTTAACTAGAGCCGAGTATGAGATAACTATATCACCGATCTTTGATAGGTTACGCTACATAAAGAAATCTGGGTTAGCTAATCTAGTTTACCCAAGTAATAATTCAACTAGATACGAGCATAGCTTAGGAACAATGCAGATAGCTTACTCGATAGCCAGAAACGCTATGGATACATATTTACGTAGATATAGCGAGAAGTGGCGCGATGAATGGAGTGATGAATATGGATTAACAGAGATATTACAGTTAGTTAGGTTCTCAGCTCTACTTCATGATATTGGTCATGGACCATTATCACACACCAGCGAACACATCTTAGAATACGTATTAAGGAACTATTATCCTAATGAGTTTAGAGAGCTATCCGCACTCGGTTTTAACGGTGTGCACGAGTATTACTCATATAAATTAATCACGGGTAATACAGATATTAGAGAGATAATAGCGAGGACAGGGATAAATCCCCTTGATGCTGCTTCATTATTAAGCAGGAATTATTCATCTAGCGAACAACACTTATTAAAACCCCCAGCATGGGCAATACTACGAGACATAATTGATAGTCAAGTGGATGCTGATAGGTTAGATAACTTGCTTAGAGATAGCTATGGCATGGGGGTACCGTATGGAATCGTAGATACAGATAACTTAATCAAGAACATTCATATCGTGGAGTCAAAGCAGGATAAGCTAATGCTGGTCACTCATATTAGATCTCTCGGATCAGTTGAAGATATGCTGGATGCTAGATACAAGATGTATAGGTGGCTCTACTACCACCAGAAAATTAATTTGCTGGATATAATAGCGCGAGACTTAATGATGAAACTGATCAAAGATAAGTACGTTGAACCGAAAATATTCCATTACAGCAATTACATAATTGATGAGATCAATTACGTTGACGATAACTACATTCTCCAAAAGCTTCGAGAAGCATACCGGATAGATCCAGAGAGATACTACTTGCTCAAAGGAATATACAATCAAGAATACTTACCCTTACCAATATGGAGCACATTCGAGGAATACGTAGCTAAAATAAGATCCATAGAAAGTAACAGCGACCCATACAGCATAGCTAAGGAAGTATCATCACTATTCAGAAACCAAAAAACCATTAAATCATTCAGAGAGACTCTGAGAGATAAGATAAATAGCGATATAGAGATAATAGCGGTAACAAAAGAACCAACAACACCATACGATTGGCGCGGAGAAGAAGAAATATACTTCTACGTACCACCAAACAAGATAGTGAAGATGTCAGAGATATCACTATACATCCAGAAACTAGTTGAAATGAGCAGGAAATACACTCACTTCTACCTATACTACTACATACCAGGATTAAAAAGAAGAAACCTAATCAAACTGAAAAACAAGATTGAAGAAGCATTCTTAAACTACATAAAAGAAAATAAGAACCGCGATTAACTAAGCACTCAACAAAACAATGAGAATATTCCCATCTCCCATCAATAAAATCCACCAAATCTCAACAAACACAATATATAATCAACAGTTCAAAATGAAACACGAGACAAGGCAATTTTTCCTCGAGCTTTCCTCAGCTTCCTAAGAATGATGTAAGAGGCGAGGGTAGCGATAATAATTGCCAACGGAATCAGCATGATCAACACGCGTACATTATCAAAAACTAGCGGGTTACTGCCACGATAAACCTCGATGCCATCCAAGCAGAAATCATTGTCAGTATCCGGGTCACGAGGATCAGTGCCATAAAGCAACTCACTATACGTGGACAAGAAATCCATGTCAGGGTCAATAAAGCATAGACAGCGAGTCGAGTTAAACCATGGATCCCCATGAAGACCCTGCCAATAAACCCTCTTTCCAGCAGACGGGACATCAAGAGCATAAACATTATTATCCCAAGACCCAACAACCACCTCTAGCTTGCCATCACCATCAAGATCGCCCAAAGCTGGAGAAGAGTCAATTTCTCTATGCGCAAAGTACCTCCATAGCAAGCTGCCGTCTTTACCATTGATAGCATAAATATTATTGTCTCTGCTACCAATAATAACATCAAGCCTTCCATCACCATCAATATCGCCCAAGGCTGGAGAGGAATAAACCCAAGCCCCCGTAGCGTACTTCCATAGCAGGCTACCGTCCTCACCATTAATAGCGTAAATATAGCCATCCTCACTGCCAACAACTACTTCTAGCTTACCATCACCATCAATATCGCCCAAGGCAGGAGAAGAGTCAACATCTCCCTGCGTAGTATAATTCCATAGCAAGCTACCGTCCTCACCATTAACAGCGTAGATGACTTTATCACTACTACCAACAACTACTTCTAGCTTACCATCACCATCAATATCACCTAAGGCAGGAGAAGAACCAACAATACCACCAGTAACGCATCGCCAGAGTAGACTACCGTCCTCACCATTAAGAGCATAAACATATCTATCCCCCTTAACAATTACTTCTAATTTCCCATCGTTATCAACGTCACCTAGCGCTAGAGAAGGATCGCAACCCGCGTGAAAGTTCCAGAGTGGGCTACCATTCTCCCCATTGATAGCGTAGATGACTTTATCACTACTACCAACAACTACTTCTAGCTTACCATCACCATCAATATCGCCTAAAGTTGGAGAAGAAGTTACAGCATCACCAGTAATGCATCGCCAGAGCAGGCTACCGTCCTCGCCGTTAAGAGCATAAATGATTCCATTGGCATTGCCTATAACTACTTCTAGCTTGCCATCACCATCAAGATCGCCTAAGACTGGAGAAGAAGCTACGGCCTCAAAGTAATGTTTTGTGTAATTCCATAATAAGCTACCGTCTTCGCCATTGATAGCATATATGACTTTATCATCGCTACCAACAACTACCTCTAGCTTACCATCACCATCGAGATCGCCTAAGGCGGGAGAAGAGGTAACAAATCCGTTTGTCCTAAATACCCATAATGGCTTCACTGCGCTCGCACTTTTTAGCCTCACTCCTAAAGCATGGCTATTGATAACAAAGTAAATAGCCGTGATCATAATCATAATAAATACAAGAAAAATAATGAACCCCTTTACGTGCTTAATGCTCATCTAAACACCATAAGTTAATTAATTTAAAAAAATGATGAATATTTTTCCAATCGATTTATTTAGAGCTTCATTTTTAGAATTATTAGCACAGTTAGTTTAAGAGTTTCTCATAGTTTATCCTTAGGATTCTAAGAAAGTAGAAGCATGTTGATTACGCGTTTATCTCCTTTGTCGTAGCGTCAGCGATCCTATAATGCATTTATCATGATTCTATAGCAAAATAAATATAAGAAGTCATATCTATTGAGTAGTTTAGATAGTTTTTATGAATTAGCTTTTGGGGGATAAGAGATGTATAGGCGAGAAATAGAGCTTTGGCTTGAGGCTGCTAGGGAGGATCTAGTTGATGCTGATGATGCATTGAAGAGAGAGATGGTTTAGGGCTGCTTTCTTCGCTCAGCAAGCTGTTTAGAAAGCTCTTAGAGCTTTTTCATTGTTAGACGGGAAGAACCTCAGAGGATTCGTACTGTAACTGAACTCTATCGTTTATTGAAAGAGAAGAGCTTTAGCTTTTCATCTAAAATTGAGGAATAGATCTATATTTTCAATAAGTATTACACTGTTACGAGGTATCCAGATGCTGCTAACGGTCTTCCAAGTGAATCTATTGATAGGATAGAGGGGGAGAGAGCTGTTAAACTTGCGAGAGAGGTACTTGATTATGCAGAGAAATATATTAGAGATAGTTATCGAGAAGGTTAAGAGATATCTCGAAGAGATATCAAAACGCTTCAATATTGCTGAGGCTTATTTGTTTGGGAGTTATGTTAAGGGAACTTGGCTCAGATATAGTGATATTGACTTAGTGATTGTTTCTGATGATTTCGCCGCGTTAAGTTATTTACAGAGATTGGAGATTCTATACAAGATACAGTGGGATATGAGAATAACCCCGTTCATAGAAGTAATACCTCTCATACAAAGCGAGTTTGTGGAAAAAATAGAGAGAAGCTTCGTTCTTCGAGACGCAAAGAAATACTGGATAAAAATAGTTTAACCATCTCTTTCAATATCTCGGTTAAACAATATGATCAATACTAAGCGTTTCAGGTAGTTAATTATTTAAATGATTAATGTAGCTTAGCATTTAATAGGGATGCGTGCAGGAAATCTCTACTAAGTATTTGAACCAGTAAGGATGATTTATAATGCCGTTACAGATAATCTTGCCTGAAGAAATCACGGATATGGATAAACTGGTGCTTCGCTTAACAGAGGAATTATTGAGTAAGTTTGGTGGTGTGATTGTTCGCGCGGAGAGGATTGATGGCTGGGATGGATCCAACGTCCGCATCGTTGTTAAAAACATTGATCTGCTAGAGGAAATCATTAGGGAGATTGGGGAATTTGAGTCAAAACTCGGTATTGTGGGGACTATAATACCAGAGATCGTGAGCGAGGATGAGTACAAGATCTTATTTAAGTGATGTAAGTAACTGCTTGACAGCGAGGCAAAAACGCTGAAATATTCTTATTGTTTCGTGCAGTTAGTTTGTGTTATCCTAGTATAACTTATACCAATGTTAGAAAAGATAAGTGAGGAAGCCGCAATTCTGAAGGAAAAGGTGAAAGAGTTATCGTGCAGAAATGATGAAAACTTGCTTAAATAACATATCTCCAAGCTAATTAACTTGCATTAGGCACTTTCTTTCTAAATTTCTAATGTTTTTATGAATGTTGGGGCTCTCTTTAATTCAGTTTTATCTCGAAGGTACTTATATCGTTAAGTTTATTTTCTTGAGTAATTTTGCTAGTTCTTCTAGTTTTCTTTCTTTTATTTTTTCTTTTCTTCTAATATACCCTAGTGTTATCCATAGTAGTGAGTCTAGGTGTAGTGGGGGTATCTGGATTTTTCTGGATATTTTGCTCCAGAATTCCTGTATGTTTTTTTGTATACCTAGTTTGTTTGATATTTGTTTTATTCTTGAGTCTACTGGTATTGGTATTTCATATGGTAATGGTTTTTTTGTTAGTCCTGCTATTCGGGCGCCGTAGTGGAACATTTTTATTGCGAATACTATTGTTTTCGAGTTCTCTCTTGAATCTAAGCTTTTGGCTAGGTCTTTCATTAGGGTTGATGGTGAGTTTACGTATTTGGTTATTCTCTCTCTGTATAATGAGATGAAGTTTCTTAGTTTTAGTAATCTCTTTATTTTTGCTTCTCTTAATCTAGCGTTGAATCTTGATGTTTTCAGGAATCTTATGAATGAATCAATCTCGTCTCCTTCAATATTGTTCTTAGAGAAGTATTTCGAGAATTCCCACCAGTATTGCTCTCCAGTCCCAGTTAATTGATAGCTAACTATTGCGTTAAGGATTATGATGAGCAAGAATTCTTCTGGTTTCTCCATGTTTCTATATAGAGCTGCAAGAGCTGCGTATTGTGGATCGTAGTTCCGCTCTATCTCGAATACATCATCTATCGTGAAATTCTTTAGAACTCTTACTAGCTCTTCTATCAGTTCGCTGGACAATGATCATGCACCAAGTTAGAATATTTTTCTTGGCGATTTATTTCTCTACGCTTAATCTATTATACGTTTCTTTAATTCCTTCTCAACTTTAACTAGTTCATCGTAAAGCCCTTCCCAAACCATGAAATCTCCGTGAGTATCTGGGTCCTCTGGTTCGGGTAAAGAACCTTTCTTCCATGCATTAATAAACTCTCTTGTATTCATATTATATTTCTTTTCGAAGAATTCTAATTGCTCAAGAATCCATCGTCTCCTCGCCAGTAGCTTCTCGATAGCTTCAATAAACTTCATCTCACACACTATTCAAGAATCACTAACTACATAATCATGAAACAAATAGTAAAAAATATTTTAGAAAAATTCTATTTCTCTGGATCATGTTTCATTATTGCTTAAAAGCCCAGTAATTCTTTCCTAATCTTAAGGAATTTCTCTACGTCATTCGTGATAACTGCATTTACTCCTAATTTAATCAACCTCTTCATGTGATTCTCGTCATCCACTGTCCAAGGCATTACTCCTAGGCCGGCATCACGCGCGATCTTAACCATGTTTTCATCTACAGCTTCGAAGTAAGGGTTAATGAAGTTAGCCATGGCGTCTGCTGCGAGTCCAACTATATCTACTGGGTAACACCCGAATAGAATAGCTGTTTTTATCCTGGGTTCTATCTTCTTAACCATTAGTAGTGCTGGGTGAATGAATGATGATACTATTACTTGGTCAATCATTCCTGTTTCATTTATTATTTTTACGACTTCTGGAACTATGTCAGGTTCTTTAAGCTCAATATTAACTAGTATTTTTCCCTTAGCTAGCTCTAGGACCTCCTTTAGTGTCGGTATTTTTTCTCCTTCACCGAAGTCAAATTTCCTTAGTTCCTCTAGGGTGTATTCTCGGACGTACCCCTTCCCATTGCTAGTTCTGCTTATATCTGCATCATGTATAACCACGATCTCCCTATCCTTGGTAGCTCTCACATCTAGCTCTATCATATCCGCGCCAAGCTCTATTGCTTTCCTAAAACTCTTCAGTGTATTTTCTGGTGCGAGTTTATTTGCTCCTCTATGAGCTACACACAATGGTTCTTTCTTACCTATCATTAAGCTTCACCCTCACCCCTCTTAACTTTAGTCATACTTAATATTGCTAGAATCATGAATATAACTGATATCCAGAACATTGTCCAGTGCCCTAATACATCGAATATTCCGCCAGCTAGAACGGGCCCAACTATAGCTGCTAGAGCTGAGAAGAAGTAGTATAATCCTGTGTAAGCTCCTAACTTAGCTTCACCACCAATCTCCCATACAATTACTATGCTGTTAATATTTATTAGTGCCCAGAATATCCCTGCGATTGTTAGGAGGATGGTTATTAGGACTAGATCTCTTAGAGGCGCTATAATTGCTAGCATGATTGTGATCCCGATTAATCCTATAATGATTGTTCTTTTTCTACCAATCTTACTCGCTATGAATCCTGCTGGAATAGCGAATAGAATGAACATTAAGGCGAATCCAGTTAGTGTTCTAGATGCAACGGCTTCATTTACTCCTAGTACGATAACGCCATACGTAGTGAACCATGTCTCTATTATGTAATAACCGAAGAACCATAGCATTATAGCTAATAGCATGAATAAACCGCTCTTATCAGAATCTGAGAAAACTTCCCGGAAAGCTTCTAGTATCCCCACTCTCTCCTCAACATCTAATGGTTTTTCAGGCTCCTTTATATATAGAATTAGGATGATTAATGAGATTATCATTATTACTGAAGTTGTAGCAAATGCGTAGAACGCTCCGTACCACTCATACAGGAATGAACCTATTAGAAAAGCGTAAACAGCGCCTATACCACCCATGAAATTAATAACACCGTTTGCCCTACTTCTGAATTTAGATGGTATTAGATCAGGCATCAATGCTACTACTGGAGCTCTATAGACAGCCATAGCTATGTTGAAAATAGTGATTATAGCTAGAAGTAATATTAGTTCGTTTATCACTGGTATGAAAGCGAAGAATAGAGCTGCTATTGGGATACCGAACATGATATAAGGCATCCTTCTACCAAATCTCGTCCATGTATTATCCGATTTCGCTCCAATGTATGGTTGCAGAGTTATAGCTGCTATGTTATCAAGTATCATAACTATGCCGATGAAAGTGTTTAACCATGAGCCTATCAGGTTATACCAGTATGGGCTAGAGTTAATTATCTTTCTGAGAAATATTGGGACATATGAGTTATAGAGGGACCATGTAATTCCAGTTGTGAAGAAGCCTAGACCTATTATAAACGTTAACTTCCAATCTAACTTATCCATAGTTCCTGATCCATCACCCATATATACACCAGTATTATTTTATATAGACGGCACATTAAAAACCCTCAACAAGATTTATAACTTTTTCACATAAACTTTGAAACGAGAAGCAGAAATAACGAGAACTCAATAATAAAGCCTCTCATCAAATAGTCATCATTTATATTATTATGTAACTTCGCTACATGTTTCTATAACTAATAATTATATTCTTTTATAAGCATACGTTTAAATAAAGTTATAGACCTTAAATATTATGGAGAGTTTTTAAGGAGGCTTATATTATGCCTGAAAGCAATTACCCTATAACAAGATTATATATTCTTCTCTATCAGGAAGGCTCTAGTAGATTATTACTATTAGTAAATTTTAGAAAAGATAAGTTTGAGATAACGAAAGCTAGTGAAATCAGTTCTAGGCACATAAGAAAGATCCATAATGTAGTAGTGAAGTGCAGTGAGATGGATTCTAACTCTTTCACATGGAATAATTACGCTGTATATCGTTTTGGAGGACTCTTATTTATAGGTGAGATAAAGAAGAAAGATTTTCTCCCTAATGCTGTAGGTTTCTTGAGACGAATAAGTAGGCATGTTTATCGAGCGATAATGGAGAGTGGTAACCTAATTGAAGCTATAAATTAGATGGATTGCTTGATTACCTCTTCTTCCTTAACTATTACTCCATCTCTTAGATGATATATCCTGTCTGTTAATTTAGATACTAGGGGGTTATGTGTAACTATTATTGCTGTGGCTCCCTCCTCTATAACCGCCTCACGAAAAATCTTCATTACTAATTCGCTATTCTCAGTATCCAGCTCTCCTGTTGGTTCATCAGCTAGGATCAGGCTAGGCTTATTAGCTAGAGCTCTGGCTATAGCTACTCTCTGCTGCTCTCCCCCGCTTAATTCACTTGGTCTGTGATTCATTCTATCCTCGAGACCAACGAGTTTAAGTAAGTGCTTAGCTCTCTTCAATCTTTCTTCTCTTGGAACGGATGCAATTATCATTGGTAGTTCAACGTTCTCTAGAGCGGTTAATACTGGGATTAAATTATGAAATTGGAAGACGAACCCTATTTTCTTTCTACGTAGCTTTGTTAACTCTTTATCAGGCAGCTTCGTTACATCAACCCCATCTATTAGGACTCTCCCTTTTGTTGGTTTATCCAGAGTCCCCATAATATTCAATAATGTTGTTTTACCGCTTCCGCTTGGACCCATTATCGATACAAAATCTCCCTTATTAATCTTTAAGTTTACTCCTCTAAGCGCATGTATCTCTATTCTACCAAGCCTATATGTCTTGTGCACATCTATAAGCTCAACAATAATGCTACTGCTCATTCACTACTTACCTCCAATGAGTTTTCCTGCGATAAAAGTTAAATAATTTTTTTATTATAGGATATTAAAATCTTATACATGTGTCAAATAAAAATTACATAGGTGAGTTAGTTGATCTTATCAATGGCTTTCAGGAATATCTGGAGGAGAAAGTTTAGAACCGCGATAACTATCATAGCGATAATGGTCACAGCGTTATTATATTCCTCTATTGGTTCAGCTACTACAGCTATATCTATCTCCTCTATAAGAGCTTACACTGATTACGTTGGGGATTTCGATATATTAGTAACGGGTTCTGGCCAGAACTACTTTTTTAACGCTACTCCATTCCTGGATAATTTATCTAGGATTGATGGTGTTTCAGTTGTGTCTCCGAGATTGATCTTTGGGGCATATGCTGCTGTTGAGGATCGATATGTCAGATTGCTTGTGGTGGGGATTAATGAGAGTTATGATTCGGGGATTGGTTCATTTAAACTAGTTTCAGGTAGTCTGGATCTAAGTGATAATAATTGCTTGGTGCTGGATTTCATTGCTGATTCAAATAATCTCACTGTTGGTGATGTCTTAACTCTTTATCATTGGTCTTTGCTAGGGAACATTGAGGTATCTAATTTAACAATAAGTGGAATAATACAGCAGAGAGGTAAGATCCCTATAGATATGAAGAGTGTTATTTTCGTATCTCTTGAGACTGCTCAGAGAATGTTTCATGCTAGTGATCTGGTTAACATGATTTTCATTAAAATTGATCAAAGCATAATTGATCCGTATGATTTGGATAAGAGTGTTGATCGCATAGTTAGTATAGGTGAGAAAATACAGGAAGTGGTTGGGTTTGATTATCAAGTTACATTAATTAAAGCCCAGATTCTTAAAAGTGTAAGTAACGCAATTCAGTTCCAGAAGGCTTTACTAGATACTTTCGCTTCAACAGCCCTAATTATGGCAATTATACTAGTTGTTTTCACGATAACGATGAATCTGAATGAGAGGATCCGGGAGATAGGGATTCTTAGAGCTCTTGGATTTAGGAAGACGGGCATTTTCATGCTATTTTTAACTGAAGCTATATTGCTTGGTGGGATCGGTTCAGTAATCGGTTCTATTCTCGGAGTCTTCCTCTCGGAGTACCTATTTCTATCTCCACTAGGTTTCCGAAGAAGCATATTATCTAGATATCTAGGTGGAATTAGTTTCAATCCCCAGGACTTGCTTGTGAGTATAGCGATAGGCATGATCTCCACTGTTATTGGAGGATTATACCCTGCTATATCTGCTACGCGTATTGAGCCGGCTGAAGCATTATCCCCTGCTGCTAGACGAGCAAAAGAGATTAGTGTTATTGAGAAGAAGATTAATCCTGAGTACCCAATAATGAACTTGATTTATATTGGAGCATCAATGTTCTTTATATTCTCGTTATTCATGGTGATAATTCCATTACTTAGCTCTAGTAATGTACCCTCGTTAATCTTTATGGTACTTTTCCTACTCTTGATCGTAATGCTTACAAGCTTAGTTCTAGTTTTTTCAGGAGCTTTCCCAACTATGATAGCTTTTCTACGCAGGATCTTGAAGTTTTCTAACCAAATAGCTATTATCTTAGCGAATATTAATTTGCTTAGAAGAAGGAAAAGAACGATTCTAGCTTTCTTCATGATGGCTACTGCTGTTTCTGCATTGCTCTTGATAGGTATCATGACTAATACTGAGAAAAATAACTTAATCACGACAATTAAGGTTAATGCTGGAGCTGATATAATTGTTTATAGTCAGGATGGCTTACCCCTGAATATCACGGATAATGTATCAAGGATGGATGGTGTAGCGGCTGTATGCCCCGTAACCAACTCTTTCACCGCCACAGTTGGTGATATAGTTTTCTGGGAGAAAGTATCAGTTAATATTTATGGCTTGTCTCCAACTGCTTACCCTGAAGCTAGCTATGTTAAGGAGTTCACTAGTGACTCAGTGGCAGTGTTTAATAAGCTTGAGGAGAATTCCACAGTTGTAATAAGTTCTGGTTTAGCCAGTAGAATCGGTTTAAGCATTAATGATTATTTGAGGGTAGATATATTGCATAAGACGTTTAAGCTAAAGGTAGTTGGAGTGATCCCTACTGCTCCTGGTTTTAGATTTACTAGGTTTTCAGATAGAGCTTCTGGTAGTGATATACTGGTCTCTATAAACACGTTATCTAACATAACTGGATTAAATCTAATGGTGTACAGGTTGCTTATTAGTGTTAAAGATGGATACAATATATCTAGCGTTGCTAGCGAGATCTCGAACACGTTAAGTAAATCGTATGATATACAGGTAATAACAACTCAGGACTATATTGATAGGGCCTCACAGGGAATAGAGCAATTAGATAATATATTGAGCACACTCCTAGACTTCGCAGTTTTCATAGCTGTATTAGGACAGATGGCGAGTATAGTGACGTCCATAAAGGAGAGGGAATGGGAGATTGGTGTTTTAAGGGCTTTGGGATCTAGTAGGAGTCAAGTAGCTCTAATTTTCATAATAGAGAGCATATTACTAACTCTACTAGGATACATAGCTGGTTTCCTTGGAGCCTTAATAGTGGCCTTAGAATTAAATTACTCTAACACATTAACCAACGAGATAGTTGTGCCGATTAGTATACCTCTAAGCCAAGCAATAAACACTTTGTTAATCATTACTATACCTACAATAATACTCTCGATAATTGTCTCATATAACTCAACCAGAAAAGATGTAGCAAGCATAATAAGAATTGCAGAGCAAGTATAAGCAATAATCCAAATCAACCAACTTTCTAACATTCAATGATATACGCTTTAATCATAATTCAATATCTTTTTATTTATCTCATTTATAGAGAATTCATAATGACGCTTATAAAGTGCTCAATACAATTTAGTTATGTCAGGTGACTAATCATTTTTATGAGCTGAAATTAGATGGATAGAAGCAAGGACTGGTTGCAACAATCAAAGAGAGATTTAGAGGCTGCTAAGAAGCTTTATAAAGAGAAAATTTATGAATGGACATGCTTCCTAGCTCAACAAGCTGCTGAAAAAGCTGTAAAAGCTCTGTGCCAGAAGTATAAGATAGAGTGCTGGGGACACAGCATCACTATTATACTTAGACACCTACCTATTCAATTTCCCGAAGAGCTGATAAATTATGCCAGAGTTTTAGATCGATATTATATACCTACTAGGTATCCTAATGGATTTGAATCTGGAGCTCCAATGGATTATTATACTGAAAAAGATGCTGAAGAGGCGATAAGATATGCTCAAGAAATCATCGATTTTTGTGAAAGAGATTTACAGGGATAGAGAGAAGCTTATTAATGCGTTGAGAGATAGTGCTAGGAAGCTTAAAAAGCTTCATCCAGAGATAGAGAGTATAATATTGTTTGGCTCGATAGCTAGGGGTGATTATGGGTTTAAGAGCGATGCTGATCTCTTAATTATCTTGAAGAAAAGTGATAAGAAGAGGTTTTTTGATAGGATCTCTGATTATATAGGGGACTTAGAGCCTCCGATACCAGTGGATATTTTTCCTTACACGAAGCAAGAAATAGAGAGAATGAAGGATAAGGGCTTAGTGAAAGCCGCGTTAAGGGAAGGGATAAAGCTTGCTTAATTCCTGATTAAATTCTTCATTATCCATGCCATGCTTCTGGTGGTTGCAGGCTATAGAATGCTCTCTCAACAACTTCTGATAGCGCGGGATGTATGTGCATTCCCCTATATATCGGTATCGCGCTTTGATCATTAGTATACATCAGGTTTATTATCTCTTGTATCAGTATTGATGCATGAGGACCTATTATGTGTGCTCCTAGGATTCTATATGTGTCTTTCTCAACAATAACTTTCACGAAATAATCTTTCACAGCCATTGCTTCACCTTTCGCCGTGTTTTCATATGGATAATAACCAACTAGGATGTCATACTTCTTAATGGCTTCACTCTCTTTGAGT
Source organism: Promethearchaeati archaeon (assembly GCA_026993975.1). Taxonomy (GTDB): domain Archaea; phylum Asgardarchaeota; class Njordarchaeia; order Njordarchaeales; family Njordarchaeaceae; genus Njordarchaeum. The sequence goes on from JALWRR010000152.1 coordinate 36,386, forward strand.
CCGACGCTAGCTATCTCTGGATATGTGAATATTGCGTGTGGAACTGCGTGGTAATCAACTTTTATTTTCCTACCTAAGAATGCATTATAGAAAACTACTTGGGATTCATAGTTAGCAACGTGCTTAAACATGTATTTCCCAATAGCATCTCCGCATGCCCATATATTTGGTTTCGTGGTTTCTAGATAATCATTAACTATTATCCATCCATTCTTATCAGTTTTCACCCCAGTTTTCTCGGGTTTAGTTATGTCCGCATTCGACCTTCTTCCAGCTGCAACTAGGATTTCATCTGCTACCACTTCAACAGTACTTCCCGTCTCTGTATTCTCCGCGATAACTACTTTACTATCACCTCTTTTTTCAACAGCAACTACCTTATGATTCGTTTTCACGTCTATTCCTTGAGCCCTGAACTCTCTTTCTAATAAATCAGAAATCTCGGGTTCTTCCTGAGAAATCATTCTTGGTAGCATCTCTAATATAGTTACTTTACTCCCCATCATATTGAAGAAGAACCCGAACTCTGCCGCTATGTAACCTCCGCCTATCACAGCTAATCTCTTTGGAAGTTTCTTCATAAAGAGAATGTCTCTATTCGTTATGTATCCTGCTTCTTCTAGACCCTCGATTTTAGGAATCAGGGGTCTAGATCCTATGCAGAGGAGTATTTTATCTCCAGTAATGATTTCGTCTCCGACTTTAACTGTGTAATCATCTATGAATTCTCCCGTTGTTTGATACAAATCGATTCGTGGATCAGCCTTTATATTTTGCTCTATTGTCTTGCTTTCATGCACTATGCTCTCTCTAACACGTGAAACCACGTGATTAAAATCTATATTCTTGATTTCCACATCGATCCCGAAAATACTTAGTCTTTTAGTTTCATGGAGAACTTCCGCTGGATAAAGAAGCATTTTTGATGGTATGCATCCTCTAGTTAAACAGATTCCACCAACCATGCTATTCTCAATAACTGCAACACGAATATTTGGCTGCATTCCAATAAGTTCAGCAACTATATTCATAGCTGAACCTGTTCCAAAAGCTATAACATCGTAATGCTTCATTTTTCATGCGCTCCACGCAATTAAAACAATTTCATTTTGCTTGCAATTTCTAAAAATAAATGAATTATCTTTTTAACCTTAATTCTTCCTTAGTGATACCTTCTTTCTTATTACTGAGAACTAAGAGACATAAAAAACCTAAAATACCTAAATCCCCCATATATATGTATTATGAAATATTAAATTGTATTATGGGGATGCATTGAGATGGAGTACGAGATCGTATCTGTTAGGATTCAGAAGAAGCAGGCTAGGGAGATTGAGGAGCTTGCTAGAATAGAGATGACCGATAAATCATCGATAATTAGAAAGTCGCTGGAAATAGGATTACGTGAGTATAGGATTTGGCTTGCTTTACAAAAGTTAATTAATAGAGAGGTATCTTTGTGGGAGGCTGCGGAGATTGCTGGTGTTGATTACAGGGAGATGCTTGCTATAATTAAGGAGAAGAGGATATCTTTTCCCCTGGATAAGGAGGATCTTGAGGAGGAATTGAGTGAAGGTAGCGATTAGTGATGCTGGACCCTTAATTCATCTAGCTCAGATAGGTTTTCTTGATGGGATAAGAAATCTCTTTGAAGAAGTATTTATACCACGGATAGTTTACGAGGAGGTGGTCGCGAAGGGTCTTGAGAGGGAATATCCTGATGCATACATAATTCTAGACGCTGTTAAAAGGAGTTGGATAAAAGTGAAGGAAGCTGAAATCGATATAATGTTTAGTGGTCTTCATAAGGGAGAGGCAGCAGCAATAAATTTAGCGAGGAGATTGAAGCTACCACTATTATCTGATGATAGTAAAGCTAGAAGCATTGCGAAAGCATTAAATATCGAAGTTCACGGGAGCTTCTGGGTGGTAATAGAAAATGCGAGAAGAGACTTTATAACTAGGGATAAGGGAGAGAGGCTCTTGCTTAAATTAGCATCCATAATGTATGTTTCCTCTGATATACTCTCATTTGTTCTAGAAACTTTGCGTAGAAAGAAATAGCTTACTTTATTAGAGTGATCATAATTACATAGATATCTAGAGAATATTAAAAGTGATGCAACACGTTTAGAGAAGAATTATAATAACTTGCTCTATCCTCACGAAGTACTCTAAGTATAATGACAATAGCACTAGAACTTGGTATGGGCTAAGGAACTTGAATATTTTTCTCGCTATAGTCCTGTCGCCTGTCTTAATATATCTTATCGCGGTCGCTAATATACCGACCTCTAAGATAGTGCTCACTATCACTGGTAGAAATGTTGCTTGTTTAATAAGCCACAGGAAATATATAAAAGCAGTCATTAACATTGAGATAAAGATAGATAACTTAGCTGTTTTTACAGGCCCTATAACAACTGGAAGCATTGGTACTTTAGCCCTCTTGTAATCATCTAGATAATAGATAGCTATGAACCATATATGCAGCATGGCCCAGATCATTATTAGCAGTGATAATATGATCCCCTTAATATCTATTGTTCCTAGATAAGCTGCGTATCCTCCCAGTATTGGCATCCCCCCTGCAATTGCTCCGATAACTATATTTATAGGAGTCCTCTTCTTTAATAAAGCTGAGTAGACATAAGCATCGACAATATAACCAATTAGAATCGTTAAACCAACCCAATTATTAATCATGAACCCTAGCACTACCCCAATCCACGTCATTACTAGAGATACAGCATGAGCTTCAACAGGATCTAGTTTATCTGACGGTAATGGCCTCTTCCTTGTCCTAAACATTAAAGCATCAATATCCTTATCGAAACACATGTTTATACCAGTGGTGCCGCATACAGATAGAATACTTGCTAATAAGAATAAGCCTAATACTTGCCAATCTATATTTGTTCCAGCGGCAATTAAATACCCGAATACTCCAGATAGAACAAGTAGAAAACTTTGTTTAATCTTAAATAACTCTAAGTATAGTTTTATCTTGTTCATACTGAATCACATTTAGATCATTAAAAGTGTGTTATAGTACTGAATTTTTAAATCTTAAAAAATCTTTTTAAAATGTAGTTTTTGTTCAAGGAGATATCCTTGGTCAGCGAGTTCAGCGAGTTAATTAACTCTATCCGTAGGTATTATGGAGATAATTTCGTTGGCCTCATAGTATATGAGCTCCCAAAACAGGATTTCATAGGAATACTAGCCATATTTAAAGAGAGATCACCCATAATGATTGATGATTCAATTAGATTAATGAACCTAGCTAAGCATCTCTACCCAGATGCAAAAAGCGTAGCTGTCATAACTTTAAGCGAGTTTAAGGAGAAGTTAATGAATCCTGATGATAAAATTAATGAATTTTTAAGAAATATAGTGTTTGTTCACGATGAGACTGGGGAATTAAAGAAATTACTGAATCGCTAGTTTTAAGGCGTCTAAATGAGTAATAAGTTTGATGTCATTATTTTAGGCGGCGGAATAACTGGGATGGGGATTGCTAGAGACTTATCTATGAGAGGGTTAAGTGTCTTATTATTAGAGAGAAACGACATTGCATCAGGCGCGACTGGAAGATCTCATGGACTACTTCATAGTGGAGGACGATACGTTGTTAAGGATCCTGAATCAGCAAGGGAATGCGCGGTAGAGAATAAAGTTTTACGTGAAATAGCTGGTCATGTAATAGAGAGCACAGGCGGATTATTCATTAGAACGATTCATGATCCAGTTGATTATGTTGAGAAGTTTGAACGCGGCTGTAAAGAAACTGGGGTATTATGCGAGAGATTAACAATTAATGAAATATTAGAGCTAGAACCAAATTTGCACAGAGATGTGGTTGAGGATGGTTTCTTTGTTAATGATGGAGCTGTTGACCCATTTAAATTAACACTACTCAATATGCTTGATGCAATGAATAATGGTGCTGAGATCTTCACATACCATGAGGTAATAGATTTCATAGTTAAGAAGAAACAGGTTCTAGGAGTAATAGTTAGGGATAAAATTAAGGGGCATTTAAGAGAGTTTTACTCAGATATAATCGTTAATGCTACTGGTGCATGGGGTGGAAATATAGGTCGCAAACTAGGGTTAAATATACCTACTAGACCTAGCAAGGGATCATTAATTGTTTTCTCTAGAAAGATCTTTAATATGGTTGTGAATAGGTTAAGGCCTCCTAGCGACGGAGATATATTCGTTCCAAGCTACTCAACAACAATACTCGGTACTACATCCATAGATGTGAATAATCCAGACAATTTCACTACTTCTCATCAAGAATTATTGAGATTATATAATGAGGGATCAAAAATATATCCAGAGCTCTATGATGTTAGACCCATTAGAACTTTCGCTGGCCCTAGACCCTTGATAGGATCTTCAGGAAGAGAGGCATCTAGAACATTCACTATAATAGATCATGAGAAAACTGATGAATTACTCGGTTTAGTTACCATTGGTGGTGGTAAATTAACAACATATAGATTGATGGCTGAGAAGTTATCTGATCTTGTATCAAGCAAACTGGGAGCAAGCAGGACTTGTAGGACTCATAAAGAACCATTACCAGGCTACTATGATCCAATTGAGATAAGTCGAATGCTCAGGAAGAGCAAGTCATTTAAATCTCATGCATTAAGAGTTATAAGGAGGTGGGGTTCACTTTCTATAGATAAGGCACTATATAGCGGGAATCTAGTATGTTACTGTGAGTACGTATCTAGTGGGGAAATAAAGTATTCTATTCAGGAAGCAAAAGCTAGAACTATTGGTGACTTAATGCGTAGAACTAGAGCTACAATGGGTCCCTGTCAAGGTCAAAACTGTATTTTCAAGCTAGCTGGATTATTATTCGATGAGCGTGAAGAGTATAGGGAATTATTTTTACGGGATTTAGTGAATCATTTAAGGAGAAGGTGGAGTAATACTGTTAATATTGCTGAGGGTGCTTTAGCTGACCAAGACGCTCTATTCCTATACATATTCAGCTATTTAGGGAACATGAATTATCTAGTTAGAAAGCTTAATGAGCATGGAGGTAATTCACGTGATTAGGAGGCGTAGCGATGTATTAATTATAGGTTCTGGAGCCGCAGGATTACTGACCGCATATTATTTAGCTAAGAGAAACATTAGTGTATCAGTTATTACGAAGGGGTATGGAGCTACAGCAATGTCCTCCGGATGCTTTGATGTTTTAGGCATGCTAGATAACACTTTCCTAGAATCCTTTATTGATGGATACGAGCAGCTTCCAGATAATCATCCGTATAAGATAGTCTCAATGAATAAGTTAAACACGCTTATTAATCTTTTTGACTCAGCTATAAATGAGGCTAAGGAATTATTAACTCTATATACAGGAGATATAAAGAGGAATATTAAAGTTATCACGTTTTTTGGGTCAATTAAACCAACAGCATTGATACAGAAAAGCATGAGAGGTTCAATTCTTCATCACGATGGAAACTATATCTTTCTAGGGTTCAGAAATGTCTATGACTATAACCCAAATTTACAAGCTAAGATGCTATTATCTTTCGCTAAGATAGTTGGTTATACCGGTATAAGAGCTCGCGGCGAGAAAATAAACCTAGAGATAAATATTCCATCAATACAATTTCTACCTGTTTTATTGCGGAAAAGAGAGATCTTTGAGCGATTTATAAAGGCTCTAGAGAGAGTAATGAACGAGCACTCTCCTGACTCAATACTGATCCCTCCTATATTCGATAATATTCAGGATCTCGAAGAGATCCAGAAGAAGGCCCCGTTATTTGAAACCCCATCACCTACCCCTTATAGAGCTGGATTACGTTTAAATAGATTGTTATGGAGGATGGTTGAGAAGAGCAATGTCCCGATATTTCATGTCAGGGAATTAAAAGTTGATATCAAGGATAGAGCTGTAAGCAGGATTATAGCTATAAGTGATGAGAAGGAAATTGAGTTTATCTCGAACAGTTTCGTTCTAGCTACTGGGGATCTAGTTGGTGGTGGATTAAGAGTAGTTAACGAGGATAAGAACTTGAATAAAGCGTTGATCGACACTGTTTTCGGACTAAAAATTACTAATTTAGGAAAGAGCGCTTTCTCAGATGATATATTTGATAAGCACTATCTCAATAAATTTGGCTTCAAAGTAAATGAAGATCTCCAGCCAATTAATGAATCTAATACATCCTTACTAGATAATCTATATGTCGCGGGATCAATTATAGGTGGATATGATATGAATGAAGAGAAATCTGGGTTAGGTATACCTCTAGTTACATCATTCAAGCTTTATAAGGTATTAGAAAAAGAATTAGGGTGATTATTGATGAGTAATAGCCTTGTTAATCCAGATGAATGTATTCGATGCTTACTTTGTTTCAGTGTCTGCCCTGTCATAAATGAGACAGCTGGAAAAGCGTTCCTATCACCAAATGTTTTTACAGCTGATATCCCAAGAGATTTAATAATCGAGATAGATGCCATCGAAGATATTGTTTATAATTGCTTAACCTGCAACGCTTGCACTCTCGCTTGTCCAAGAAACCTAGATACTACACAGGCAGTATTATTCCTCAGGAGGATATACTCTAAATATATCATGAGGAAACTAAAATAGTTCTCTAGAAAAACTATATTCAAGACTTAAATAGTATTAAATAGCTAGGATTCATTATCCCACATGCTATTTCTAAGACCATACTAAGCATTTTAGTAAGGATTACCGTGATCTATATGAGTGAAAAAAGTGGGGATGAATCGCGAAAGGTCATTGGGTTACCTCAAGCACTAGCTTTTGGAATTGGAGGAATGATAGGCGGTGGAGTATTCGCATTATCAGGAAGCATCGCTTTACAATCGGGATTATCATCAATTCTAGTATTCGTTATAGCGGCGATTACAGCTCTTTGTTCAGCTCTTCCATACGCCGAGTTCTCAACTGTGATTATTAAGTCTGGCGGCGGTTATAGCTATGTTAACGAGGTCTTCCCTGAATTCATTGGTTTTGTAGCTGGTTGGTGGTTTTTCCTTGCTTACTCTCTTGCCGGTGCTTTCTACGCCGTTGTTTTCGGTATTTACCTCGAGATATTAACTGGGCTTCACTTCTATTTCTTTAGCATAGTGCTCATCGCTATCTTTCTCTTCATTAATCTTATTGGAACTAAGGAAAGTAGTGCTTCTGAGATAGCTCTAGTTGCTTTCAAGCTAGGTGTAATTGTTCTATTTATTTTAGGTGGATTCCTATTCGTTAGCATAGATCTAAGCAATATGTATTGGGAGACTAATCCCGTACTAATAATTAATCTTGTAGCTACGGTGTTCATTGCTTTTGAGGGATTTGACATCATTTCAACGTTCTCAAGTGAAGCTAGAAACCCAACTAAAACGATCCCTAGGGCAGTAATAATATCTATCGTAACTGTGACCACGCTATATATCCTGGTTGTTCTAGTTGAATTATCAGCGATTTTCAGTAAACTAATTCCTACTGGAGCATCTCCTGAAGAAATAATACTTTATGCCGCTTACAGAGCTTTTGGAGATATTGGAATCTACCTACTTACAGCAGCCGCGATAATATCTACAATGAGCGCATATAACGCTACTTTATGCGCTGTGGCTAGAGTAGGCTACGCTATGGGGGAGAACAAGGCTTTACCGAGATCATTCAGAATTATTCATCCGAGATTTAATACTCCGTACGTATCGATTATAGCTAGTAGCATGATAATTCTGGGAGTAGTGACATTACTAAGCATATTTATTAACAGGAATATAATTAGCTTGACATTGGGTCAATTAGCTAGCTTAGCTTTCGCCTTCTCATTCGCGCTAGTAGATTTATCATTAATCGTTCACAGGAATATTCATATTGATTTAAAGAGGAATTTCATGACCCCGTTTTACCCAATAACCCCATCTCTAGGATTCTTAACAGCAATGATATTTGGTATAATAATTGCTTTAAAAAACCTATTTGTAATGACAGTGTTTATTGTTTTAACAATCTTGGGTTCATTAACTTACTTATTCTTCGTTAAGAAAGCGAGAAGCTTGTACTCTATTAGAAATATTATTGGTAGTGACTTAATGAAAGCTAAGGAGGCTTTGACTCTAAAGAAGTTTCTAGCTGAATTAAAAAGCGAAAAATAAATTTTTCATGAAACTCTATTAAATTTTATCTGAAAGAAAGAATCCATCATCACCTCTAATAACTGAGAGTCATATCCATCACCTTTCCTCTCATCATGAATATCGTATACTTGGACTCTCTTCCTCGCCTTTTTAATTGCTTCATCAGTTGCTCCAGCAGCAACTATAATACAGTTTATTCCCTCCTCATTCTTATCATCATCATTGAAAACTACATCGTACTTCATAACGGTTTCCTCTACAAGCATATCTGGAATGAAAACGAAAGCTTCTGGGGAACCAAATAGTGATGTTTTCTTGTGATATAAGTGAACATTCAATCCAAGTATCTGCGTGTTCTCCTCGAAATCGATGCCTTTCCTAACGAATAGATCTTTTATAACCCTTCTAGCTATCTTAACTATCACTTCCGCGTACTTTATGAAAGGTCTCCTAAGTTTCTCTAGCGCTATCCTAAGTGTCTCTGCAGCCTCTGGATGAAACTCTATCTCTATCTGCTCACCATTCAATGTTCTTCCATAAATAATTATGTGGCCATCATCAGTAATTGCTGTCCTATTCACTCTAATTACATCAATTTGACTCATCTAGATTCCCTCGGAGGTTAAGTAGTGTGGGTATTTATAGAATTTATTTCGCTTATTCTTTTGGAACCATGAAGCTGAATAATGAGTGATAAGACTTTATACTTATATTTATGCTGAGATCACCTATAAAAACAAATATGATCTTATACTTTCCAGTAATTGAAATACCGACCGTAGCATTAATAAGATACGTTTTCTTTCCATAACTATCTTGCAGAGAATAAATATTTGCTCCATTCGGATCCTGTATCGTGATATTTAACGCGTTTACTGTTCCCTTCCCCTCTATTATTATCTTTATGTAGATTTGGTTTCTGAAGCC
>JALWRR010000153.1 GCA_026993975.1 Promethearchaeati archaeon
TGAATTATTACCCTCTTAAAATATCCGTATCTCCATCTATCTCATCGTTTAAGATAGCTCTTGATAACGGTTTCATTACGTACTGAGCTATTAAGTTATCGATTTCTCTAGCTCCGTACTCAGCACTTAGACTATTATCAACTATAAAGTCAAATAAACAGTCATCTACAACAACCGTGAAATTATTACCAGCTTTTACTTTTTCCGATAAATCTTCCAATTTCTTCCTAGTGATCTTTTTAACTAAAGATTTAGATAAAGAATTAAAAGTAAGTATCGAATCTACCCTACCAATAAATTCATTCCTATAACGATCCCTTAACTCTTTCTCATTTAAGTTGGAAGTCATTATAATCACTGCATTTTTCATATCAACGGTAACACCCTTGTTGTCTGTGAGAGTACCCTCGTCTAATACTTGTAGTAAGATATCAAAAACATCATTATGAGCTTTTTCAATCTCATCTAAAAGTATAACACAGTTAGGGGTATTCTGCACAGCGTTAGTGAGTCTTCCCCCTTCCTCATAACCAACATATCCTGCAGGAGCTCCTATAAGATTGCTTACTGATTGCTTTTCTTGAAACTCGGACATATTAAAAACAATAAAAGAATCCTTAGAATCAAAAAGAAATTCTGCTAAAGCTTTAGCAGTCTCAGTTTTACCAACCCCAGAGCTTCCCAAAAATATGAAGGAAGATACCGAATGCTTTAACCCAGTCCTTGTAGATCTAATGCTATCTGCAATAACCTCTAGAACATGATCCTGACCAATTACCCTTTTCTTTAAAAAAGATTCTATATTCAATAACCTCTTCTTATCATCAGAGGTCATCTTATTAACTGGAATACCCGTCCTCTCTGAAAGAACTTGCGTGACTATATCTCTCGTAACTACCCTTGAGACAACCTCACATTTAGGTATGTCATTATACAATATTTTACTAGCAGTCTCGAAATCCCCCTTAGATTTAGCATCCTCAAGTTGCTTCTCTAAGAACTTAATCCTAGAAGATTGAATACTGACCTTACTGCAACTTTCATCTAATAGATCAATTGCTTTATCAGGTAATCTTTTCTGCTTTAAATACTTAACAGATAAATCAACTGAGGCATTAATTGCATCGGAATCAATAGTCACCCCGTGATGATCTTCAAACCCTTTCTTTATATGAGAAAGCATTTCAATAGTAGCTTTAGAAGACGGCTCTAAAATGGTTATCTTAGTAAACCTTCTGTCTAAAGCATTATCCTTAGCAAAGTATTTTAAATACTCTGCATCTGTGGTAGCTCCTATACAAGTAAGAGAACCATCAGTCAATAAAGGCTTTAATATATTTGAGAGGTCTAAACTCCCATGAGCTTTCCCAGCTCCTACTATATTATGTATTTCATCAATAAAAAGAATTGCTTTTTCTTTTATGAAAGAACTAAATAAGGGAGCTATACTTTTAAGATCAGAAGCTAATAAAGCTATGTCTAAGGATAATACTCTCCTACCTTGTAGTCTTTCCGGAACTTCACCCCTAGCAATTCTATAAGCTAGTCCTTGGACTACGGAGGTCTTTCCGACCCCTGCATCCCCGACTAGTATGGGGTGGTTCTTGTGTTTTCTAGATAAAATCTCAATCATTCGGTCAATCTCTTCATCCCTACCAAAGATTGGCCCCTGAACTGTTGCAGTTAAATCAACTGCATAAAATTCCGTATCTGTAGAATTTTGTATCTCTTGCTTTAACTGCATAAGCCCTCCAGAAGAAAAGGGGGCTTATGCCCCCTGATTAATTTAAAAAATTAAAATTGAAGAAATCATATTCGGTAACCTCAGTGCTATTTGAATCTTCTCCCCATTTACTCTTTGAAAGACCCGTAGTATCCTCAGAAGATATAGTAGGCTCTACATAAGATAAGTTTACGGGAGCAGCACTCGCTTTTTGATATTGTACATAATATTTACCCGGAGTATCGACATTCCAGTGTATTTGAATCAACTCATCTTCGTGGTAAGTTTGAACTACTACTCCAGCTTGATGACTGCAACTAATTTCAACAATGACCCCTAAATTTAATGGATCATTTTCAGAAGTGTCATTTCCCCATAGTTCTATTCTACGGTCATAAGGACTACCTGCATTTGGGAATCCTGCAGGAACAACTTTAGCTTGATCTTTAAAACCATACTTTATTTTAATGTAGTTAGCGGCTCTTGTCTCAAATAAATCAGGACGATTTACAATCGTAATTAACTTAGATTCCCCTGATAAGGGTATTGCCTCACAAGAGGGCGTGCCTAACTTCTTAAATACTGCATTTATAGTATTTATCATAACCTTGGCTTCACCTGTAGAGGCTTTTAAATCAGCAGCAGTATCTGCATATGAGCCAAAACTTATAAATAATGTGAATAAAATTAGTAGTAATTTCATAATAATTCCCTCCTATTGAACTGTGTTTACTTCTGGTGAAGACATCTGGTAAGTAGTAGGTGCGGTAGGAGTCGAAGAACTCTTAACCTCATCTGCCGCCTTCTGAGCATTACACCCAATTAAAATAAACATAAATGACACCATTAAAAATGATAATAATTTTTTCATAAAATCCTCCCTCTACATCTTTCGATGATTATGTTAGGTCTGTTTCTAGATTATTTACCCGGTTTTTAACCAAGCTAACTATTTGATATTATAGACCACCAAGAACTTGTTGGTCATAAAGTGATCTGAGATTTGACGCAGATGCTTCAACAGGATTCTCTAAACGATCCTCAATCTCTGCTAATATCTCTTCTCTTAAATCTTTATAACGATCATCATTAATAATCGCTATGTAATCGAAAATTCTAAGATCTGTGTAAGTATCCGCATACATGCTATCTACTACTAATTTTTCTAACTCCTCTATAGGATAACTAGTGTCTTCCCTTATCTTATTAATTACCTCCTTAAAACTCATTCTCCCTCCTCAAAACTCTTCAAAGTGATCCTCTAACCATCCTAAGTAATCCTTTGTGTTATGGGCAACTGTGTGAAATACCACATCATTATCTAACCCATCAGTATTAAACCTAAAATAAAACTGAGCCCCCATCTCATTATAACTTTGAGGACTATTGCCATCAGTAACTTTGGTATTATTCTCAATTTCTTTTAAAAGATATTTCATGTAATCTCTTAAATAATTTAAATTAATATCACAGGTAATATTAGTACAAACACTCCCTATATTCATATAGCTTTGATAACCGTCCTTCGTATATAACGTAAACCTTAAAAGCTTCTCATCTTCTGGGTCACTAGAGTCATAATCTCCATTATATCCCTCCCCCATATACTCCACTTCTAATATAAAAAACTCCCCCCGCTCTGTAAAAGAAGTAAAACTACCATTACTCACAAGAAACCCCCATCTTAGGCTTCCTAATAAAAATAGTCTCATCAGGAAGGGGAAAATTATTAATACTAGTCGTAATCTTAGCCCTCTCTAAAGTAGGATATAGGTCATCAGTCTTTACCTCATTAGGAAT
>JALWRR010000154.1:0-1287 GCA_026993975.1 Promethearchaeati archaeon
TATAAGGACAGGATACTTAGATTCATGAATCAGCTTTACTTATATTCTATTGGTAAGAAAAAGTTGAAGGAAGATAAGTTTCATGAAATTTTAGACGAGTATAAGCATATTAAAGCTTTAATATTGGGTTAAACAACAATTAAATGGGGATTAATGAATAATTTTCTTTTTCATTATTTGATATGATTGCGTTTCATTAACTATCAGCGTGGTAATTAAATATGAGCGATGATATTAACGAAGAAGAGATTTTAGAAGAAGAGGAGGAATTAGGGTCAGAAGAGGAGAAATTGATCATTGATGTAAATTTCATTAAAGATACATGGTTAAAAATTAGAGAAGAGATGCATAGAGCCGTTATTGGAATGGATGAAGTTATTGAAGTTCTTTTCATAGGTTTGTTGTCCGAAGGTCATATTCTGCTTGAAGGTCCTCCAGGTATCGCTAAGACATATGCAGCGCAGAATTTTGCACATACTCTTGGTCTAAAATTCAAGAGGGTTCAAATGACACCTGATTTACTGCCTGCTGATATTCTCGGTACTATGATTTTTGATCCAAAGGAACTTAAATTTAGGTTTAAAAGAGGCCCTATATTCTCAAACATAATACTTGTAGATGAAATTAATAGAGCACCGCCTAAAACTCAATCAGCCTTGCTGGAGGCTATGGAGGAAAGGCAAATCACGGTTGAGGGTGTAACATATCCGCTACCTAAACCATTCATTGTTCTTGCTACACAAAACCCTATAGAAATGGAGGGTACATATCCGTTGCCTGAAGCTCAAGTAAGTCGATTTATGCTTTATCTCAAGATAGGTTATCCTAGTCCTGAGGACGAATTAAAAATAATTCGGTTGAAAAACAGGACTTTAAAGCGAATAAACGTTAATACGGTGGTAAGTGGGAGGACTATTATCGAAATGCAGAAGGTTATTCAAAGGGATGTTAAGGTAGATGATAAGATTATGCGTTATATACGCGATATTGTTATAGCGTGTAGAAGGGATGCAAGGGTTCTATTGGGTTGTTCACCACGAGCTTCCATAGCGCTCCTAATGGCATCGAAAGTTCGCGCTGCAATGCTAGGACGAGATTACGTTATTCCAGATGATGTGAAGCATGTAGCTATGCCAGCGTTGAGACATAGAGTAATCTTGAAACCTGAAATAGAGTTAAGCGGAGTCACTAGCGATGATGTTATACTAACTATACTTAAAGCGGTACCAGTACCTGCTTAGGTGAAAACGCTTTGATAACGCGCAGAGGCGGACTTTTTGTACTATT
>JALWRR010000154.1:1297-13498 GCA_026993975.1 Promethearchaeati archaeon
TAGAGTTATTTGCTTTATCGTTTTACGCTATGAGAGATTTTGCTCGTTTCGTTAATGATGTTTTTGGTATTGATCTTGCTAGCTTCCTCCCAAATATCTATAATCTTGTGTCTCTATCTCCTCCGCTAATAATTCTTTCAAACATTATGTTAGTGAGCATTACTGTGTCTTATATTCAATACAGCTTTTTGACTAGAATTGAATTTCTGGAGATCGAGCGTAAGTTATCAGCGAGTAGATGTTTTGCTGGCGACTTTGTTACTGTAACAATTAGGGTTACTAATACTAGTAGATTTTGGATAAGTAATCTCTTTCTCAGTGATATAATCCCAGACACATTTGATTTGGTTCTTGGAGAAAATTATATCTCTACAGCGCTTCCGCCGAGATCTACTATAGAGTTTTCTTACGTAATTAGAAGTGGTGTTAGAGGTGTTTATAGACTTGGTCCATTTCAAGTCGTTTTAAGGGATAGAGCAGGGTTCTTCATTAAGCAATATTTGGTGGAAAAATACGATGAGGTTAAAGTGTATCCATCATACGAGGATGTGAGACGATTAGAATACTTGCAAAAAGCGTATGGATCAATACTGTTTGGGAGATATAGAGTTAGGGAAAAAGGGCATGGATATGATTTCTGGGGGATAAGGAAGTATGAGATAGGTGACAGTGTAAAATCTATTGACTGGAAGGCTAGTGCTAGAATGGGATCCCTGATGGTGAGGGAGTATGAGGCAGAGAAGAACATCAAGCTATATATTTTTATTGATGCATCATCTTCAATGAGTGCTGGATCAATGAGGTTGACTAAGCTTGACTATGTGGCGAGAGCTGCTATCTTGCTATCATATCTAGCTAATAGGTCTCAGGATCTGTTTGGTTTGGTAGTTTTTTCAGAAGGAATTAAAGAATTTATTCCAGCTAATAAAGGCAGGAGGCATTTCTATAGGATTCTAGATGCTCTCGCTAGTATGGATGCGGAGGGATCCTCAAATCTATCTAGAACCATGAAAGAATTCATTATGAGAGAGAAAAGAGCTGCTTTAGGTATTGTTCTGTCAGATTTAGAGGGAGATCCCACAATTATAGAGGAAGCTGTGCGAGTAGGGTTAGCAAGGAAGATTACTCTTTTATTTATATCTCCGATAGGCCCCCTGTTTGAAAAAGTTTCTTCTGATGAGATTACTCAATCTTTCTTTGAGATAGTTTTAACGGAATATATGAAGAGAAGGGAGCAGATTAAGAACCGTTTAGCTAAATATTCCGTTCCAGTCATAGATGTCGGTCCAGAGGATTTAATTGCTGTTGCCTTGGAGACATTTCTGAAAGCTAAGGCTCGAGGAGTTGGTATGATCTAATTTTTATTGGTGGAGGGAGATCAAGTAATGAGTCATAATGGTTATCTGGTGAGGATTAATAAGGTTAATAAAAGATTAAGAAGGTCACTATGGGTATTGCAATTAAGTGTTTTGATAATATTTGGTATCGTTGTCTATTATTTTCTATCTCTAATTCCAGAGGATGTTTTCAGTGTCTGGAATCTAATCTTAGTCATTAGGGTGCTCAAAGAAATCATAGTTTTAGCGATGGTGGTTACATTATATTTCATAATATTCCAAAGTGTTAAAGAGATAAAATACGGAATAAGTGCTAAAGTATATGTTATTGTTTTCTTGTCTAATATAGCAACTATCTTTGGTGTTGATCCCTCATTCATGCTCAATGCAAATTATTTCTATAATCACATAGTTAATTCTCTAAGTCAACCTCTAAACTTTATTTTTGGATTAACTTTCTTAGTTTTCATCATTTCCAGTATCCTCATTTTAGGTTTCATTAGACGAGGTAGCCTTGAATTATTATTCACATTATTAATTATCATGTACCTAGATCTTATTTTTCTAGCCCTGTTCACACAAATCTTTAGATTAGAGGGGCTTTCTCAAATAGATCTAACGAACATCAGTAGCATTATTAGAGTACTCCTGTCACGCGAAATACTGTTTTTTGTACTTTCATTCATCCTAGTAGAATTTGGTCAAATCTATGCCTTCTTTTATTCATATGCAAGGCCACTATCAGATAGATTAGAAAGATTGGTGGCGCAATTAGAGAGAGTAGAACGAGCGGTTGGAGAAGAACGAGTTAGAAGACGGGCAAGAACGGTTGAAGAAATGAAAGTCCGAGAGGTTTTATCTCCATTAGCAAGAAGCATTATAAAGGATGCCTTTGAAGGATATGCGTTTCTAGGGGAAGGCACCTCTCTATTTATCAGTGCGAAATTGAAATCCTATGTGAGACGGATGAGCGAGAAGGTTAATAATTATTTTGAAAGTATCGCTGGAGTACTAGCGACACCAAAGGTCTCGACAATAATTGGATCATTAATTCTAAGCTTCTTAACTAAAGTAGCATCTGGTTTACTAATTGTTGTAGGATCAGCATACATTCTTCTTTTCGTATTGAATAGGTTAGGAGGAGGAACAATTATAGAGATGGGGCGTATAGAAGCATACATATATGTTAATATAGCGCTTATCTCATTAGTATATATAATTGTCCTCATCCTGTCATATAGACTTAAATTGAGTAAGAGAGAGGAAGTTAGGGAAATAAGCTAGTTTAATATGATACAGATTTATATTTTCCTGGTCTTGGCTCGTATACATTCCCCTTATTTTTCTCTCGATTTAAAACATCTACAACGAAATCTTCACTTATCTTCTTCTCCTTAGCTACTTCTATTATCCTTTTTAATGGAACCCCATCAGGATATTCGTTCTCTAATTCCCTTAAAATATCCATCACTATTAAGTACTTAGCTCTCTTAGATGACGAAACTCCTGTTGAAACAATACCTATATCAATTTTTCCGCTCTGCGGATCCCTACCTACCTGGGAGAGAGAAAATCGCATTAGTTCTATAGCGAAGTCAGCATCTTGTTCATCAGCTTCATCCTTTAATAGCATTCTTGCATGAGCTTCCGTTAATCTAACTAATGCTTCTAACTGTCTTGCAGTAATTGCAATAGGGCTAGCACCGAAGTTTTCTTCACTTTCCTCTTTGCTCATTGCTCGCATTCTCATATAGAAGTCCAGTATTTTATTTGCGGCTTTTTTAGTTAGTTTTGGAAATACGTGTTCCCTGGCATATAAAATATATTTCTTGAGGAATTCTGGAGAAAAGGGGGGTTCTGGACGCACGTCTCTAGTATGCAATCCCAAGATATGAGATGCTTTTTGGTAATCTTCCTCCTTTTTAGGTATATCTACAAGAACAAAAATTAAGTCAAATCTTGAGAGAATGGTGGGAGGAAGATCTAAATTATCAGCTAGATCCCTTCCAGGAAGATATCTACCAAACTTCGGATTTGCTGCTGCAAGTATAGATGTTCTAGCATTTAACGTCGCTACAATACCGGCCTTTGCAATAGAGATGCTTTGTTGCTCCATGGCTTCATGTAGCGCGCGTCTATCATCCCTACTCATCTTGTCAAACTCATCAATACAATTATGGACAATTACCCCCTCCGCTACGAAATTGTGTTCTTTTGGCACGTAGATATCATAGACATAGCCTTTGTAGGGTACATACTTAATGGAGACTATTTCGTCTAGGAAGTAGTCTCTCGATGCAAGGATTTCCAAATCTTTTTTAACATCTTGTGTTACATCATCGCTGATTCTTTCTAACATTTTTGTTAGTTGTAATCTATTTGGAGAGCTTCGCTCATTAGAGAGGGAGTATACAACACTCCATATGCCTTTTTTAATTAAAACCGCTGATGGAACCTGTTCAATTATTTTATTAGTTACATGCTTTACTGGTTTTACTAGGACTTTATCTCTTGCTGATGGAACTAAATGTTTCCTTAGGGGTATCTTTTTAACTTTGACACTATAGTCTTTAACGGCTTCTAGAAGCAATTTAACATCTTCTCTGCCCGTTATCCTTATTTTATTAACTGAATCACCTTTGATAACGCGTGCGAATACATTAAATCTTCTGAGTAGCATTGCGAACGCTCTATCATTTTTAATATCCTTTGATAAGAGAAATTCTACATGGGCAACTATCCCTTTAGCACTTTTCTTTATAGATACGCAACCATCGGAATCTAATGCTCCCGCAATAAAACCTTTTAAGGCTTCATCATCCAGTTTAAAGGCATTTTCTAGATTATTTCTCGTTAAATAGTCATAAAGGAAAGCTAGAAGCGGAGAGTTAACAGTAAATATTATGTTATGACTGCGAACATTTTTTCCTTTGATCAGACTTTCTGTTACTCGCTCGTGTTCACTTAGTTTCTTTGGATAGAATTTCAAAAAGATTTTTCTTATCATTCTTATTTGCTTTGTGTTGTTTTTAGATTGAGATATACTAACCTTAACCCTACTGCCATTCTTTTGTATCCAACCGTCTCCGTATAGGAAACCAAGAAAATACGCAAGTTCGGGAGTTATATACGAAACCTTAAGTTTTTCTCTTCTTGTATAGGGACCATAGGTTAGTGGTCTATTTCTCCACTTTTCATAGATCCCGAAATCTTTTAGAACTTTTCTAAATTTACCAACTGTTATTGAACTTTTACCTGAAAGAAAGTCTCTTGATATTTCGTAAAACTTATTAAACTCCGATAAGTTTTTAAATCTCTTCAAAACTTCTCTCTTAAGCTCATCCTTCTCCTCTTTGCTAAGTTTTACGCGCCATTCAGAAGGCAAAATATCAAGGATAAAGATTTTTTCTTTAACGCTGGGGAGCTTCAACGGGGCTACTACAAGATCTCCCTCTTTGAATTCTATCGCTTGCTTCCATTCGAATGTTTCCCCATCTACTAAAAGATGGTCTGGCGTAACAATAAGTTCATTTCCGGAACGAAATCTTATCTTCAAAAGCTTGCCGTCCCACCACTTTCTTCGAATAACGGTAGCCTTACGATTAACAATTTTAATATCCCTAAAATTAAGCGATGTAACATTATGTTCTTCCTCTTGAATATCTACAATCTCGCCTCTAGAAACAGCCTTATAAGCGCGCCTAGGATCAAACAAATCCTTTATTTTCATGAATTTCCCATCGACAAAAACCCTGGAATCAGGATGAAGACATGCGATTCCCTTGTCAGCGAGAACTAGTACACCAGCCTCTAAAGCCCATCCATCATCGCTTTTAACTACCGCAGCAGTTAGTCCAGCTGCAGATGCTCCACGACCAGAAGTATATAATGCGCGGGGTGATATTTGAGCTACATATTTAAGTATCTGTGATTTCCCAGTTCCAGGATCTCCTATCAATAAAACATTTATGGTGCCTCTAATTTTCGTGCCATCTGGCAATACTTTTGGTACTCCACCAAATAATAATGCAGCTATCGCTTTTTTAATGTGATCGTATCCGTAGATTGAGGGGGCTATGCTCTGGTAAATTTTTTGCTCCAAATCCTTGCTATCTTTAAGAGATTCTATGATCTCTTTCTCTTCTTCAGTAAGCTCTATTTCTTCTAGTTCACTACTCTCATTATCAATATATAACGTCTCTATCATTATATCGAATAATGGTTTTTTACCGACTCTTAATCCTCTTTCTGGAAAAGTCTTAACAACGCCATATACGGTAACTCTGTCGCCAGGTCTAACTTTATTCGTTAAATCTCCTCGGACAACTGTTACAACGCTTTGAGGTAATTGTCCTGGAGGTAATTCTTCAGGTAATTCCTGAATCGTTAATTCCTGATACTCCTCGTACTCTAGACTATCCTTTAACATTTCAAATCTATTCGGATTATTATTATCACAAGTAGGGTTCGGACAAGCAGTTGGTTTCTGGAATTCATCCTCAAATTCCATTGGGAAAATAAAGCCACATACTTGACACCTAAACATGGCTCTCCGCAATATCGGCTTAACTTTAGTTGCTTTTACTACTATTCCTCTGAAATTGATTATCCTTCCCAAATTTTCAGCTCTATGAAGCAAGCGTATTGAAATAGGCTTTCCTATGTTCTTTATTCTGACCCGATATTTTCGGAGAATTTCATCTGATAGATCTTCCTGAAAAATCTTTAAGCTCCTTCTGAATCCAGTATCGAACAAGCTGACAATTTTAATCGGCATCTTAAGCAAATAATCAGCAAGTTCTTGATCAAAAAGAGCAAGGTCAGGAAAATCTATTACAATGGATCTCCTTGTCTCATCAGCGAGTATATGAAGTATCTCTTCACGATATTTATAGAAGCTTTTTCCTTCGTCATCTATGGTAGTGAAGTTTAGTAGGAAATCTATGAATTTTTCAATTATCTGTTCGTCTGACAGAGCTTCACTAGGTGTTACTTCCAAATTGATTACCTTCATAATAAATGATATCCTTACCAATATTTTCTAGCCGCTTAAAAATTGGCCTAAAAATTATGTGTAATATACCTATATTACCTAGAAATGCTTGTTATAGAATTTAAATTTTCACTTATGTCTTTATTAAAAAGGATAGATCAATGAAAGTTAACTGTTAGTTAACTTTAGTTAGAGCAGTTCTTGCTGCAGCTATCTAGCAATTTCTAGTTATATGCCATCTTATCTGGATATTTTGGTTTAAAACAAGTGTTATAAAAAGAAAATGTCTCCATCATTAGGGATAAATACATTTAGCTTTCCGACGGCGTCTAATTTTTCGAGAGTTTCTATAACTATTTCTTTGATTAAGTCTATGTCTTTGTATCTTGGTGATATATGAAAGAGAGCTAAATTTTTAGCTTTCACGAGTAACGCGAATTCTATTGCGTCTTCTACGGTACTATGGAAGCGGTTAATAGCTAGTTCTGCATGAAATTTTCTAATAAATGTGCTTTCATGAATCAATAGATCTGCATTTTTCATTTTTTCGATAATTACTTGATCGTTAATAGGGCGTGTGTCTCCAGTATAAATTATTTTTCTACCATGTTTTGGAGGTTCCAATACATCTTCTGGCTTTATTATTCTTCCATTATCGAGCTTAATGATTTCTCCAGCTAATAATTTCTTACGCATTTCCAAGGGTATTCCAAGAGATTGTACTTTCGTAGCATTTAGTGATGGTCTAGTTCTCTCCACTAAAATATATCCGGTCGCTGCGACATCATGGTACGTTTTGAATGCTATTATGTTGAAAATGCTAGTAGAAGCTATATGAGTTAACGGATTGTAATGCGCTATTTCTCTCACATCAATAATAAATGGTAACGGGTAAATATTAAATGCGTCAATGATTTTGTTTACGAAATCTTTGGTCCCCACGGGACCAAATATCTTCACAACATCTTTTTTTTGAGCTAAAGATAATGTATGAAGTATGCCCGGTAATCCATTTACATGATCGGTATGCAAATGAGTCAACAAAATATATAGTTTTGATTTCACTGGATGCAATTTCTGTCTAAATATGCTATATTGACAGCCTTCTCCAGCATCGAGAATAACTAATTCATTACTTACTTTTATAGATATGGATGGTAAGTTTCGTGAACCAAATGATGAAACGCCTCCAGTTCCAATGAAAAAAATTTTGATTGGTACCGGCATTTTAAACCCACTTGTTTTTATACAGCTAAGTCGATACCCATTTTTCTGAGAAACTCTATGAAATTATTTAGGTTCCTCTTTAATAAGTTTAAATCGGTTAGCTGATATTTCTGTTTAAGCTGAGAGTATATTATGTTTTGTTTTAATATTTCTCGGATTACTATTGTTGCGTATTGTCCTTTCCCTAAACAGAAACGAAGTTTTAAGATTAATTTGTTTTCTGGCTGCTTTAATGTTGTTATTTCTTTGAAGTTGGGTTTCAAAAACATGGGTCTCTTTCCTCCTCGCAGTGATAAGGGTGGGAAGTATCTATTTTTGAAGAAATGAGTTTCTATTCCCTCATCTATGAGTATCTCTCTAATGGCATTAGAGATATAATCAGGTAGGTTTCTAGACTGGTTTATTTCATATCCAATTAATGGAATAAGTCTAGTTTCTGAATTATTTACTGAATATTCATTAGATTCGTAGAGAATTTTGCTAATAAGCCTATTGAATAAGTATCCTTGATAAGCTTCAGCAAAAATTCTTAATAAAAAAGAAGGTACGTGCTTAAGAACTTTAATCCAATCTTCTTTAAATCGAATTATGTTTCTAGTGATCTCCCACTCATATTGTAAACTTTTTTTAGGGAATTTCTTTAAAGCTGATTTATATTCTCCATTTAGTATTTCTTCTCTAATTTCTGTCAACTTCTCATCGCTTATTAGACTTGGCGCTGTTAAATAAATCAAAATAGCTTCTTTATATCTGCGCAGGAGTAATAATTTTCCAACTATATGGGTTATAGGCCTGATTATGCCGAATCTTTGGTATCCAAAGTAGTTGAGGAGTTTCTTTTGTCGTAGTTCTTTAATTATTTCTGCTAGTAGTTCATTGTTGATTTGATCTATATCTCTAATCAAAATAGTAAAACAGTTTCCCTTATGATCACCAATATTTATTCTTCTTAATTCTCTAATTGGGGATCGGATTTCGAGATTTG
The DNA here is from genome assembly GCA_026993975.1 of Promethearchaeati archaeon. Taxonomy (GTDB): domain Archaea; phylum Asgardarchaeota; class Njordarchaeia; order Njordarchaeales; family Njordarchaeaceae; genus Njordarchaeum. Next base: position 9,840 of record JALWRR010000154.1, read on the forward strand.
GTGGTAAATCTAGATGCATAAGTGTTTCTGGAGGGACTCCCCATACTGCGACACGTTGAACAGTGACTGCATCCTTATCTTTATTACCACTATAAAAAAAGTAACTTAGAGGAATCCCTAACTTATCGGCTATTGTAATTATGGCGTCGAAATTACTTATGCCTTTCTTAATGAGTATAAAATGGGTGAATAGGCCTTCTAGACCAGAGAATTTTAACACTGGATTACTTAGATCTAATATTGTGCCATCTGGTAGAATTTCCTCAACTATGAAGTCCTCATAATACTTTCTTATTACGCCATTAATAGCGGGTTTATCTAATACCCAGCAATTTAATCCAATCAATCTATCTATAATTGGAACATCGCATCTAACCATTTTGATTCACAGTAATTTTAAGTGTCCCGTTATTTTATCTATTATATTTTCTGGAGCAGGCCCTATTCCAACACTGGTAATTGTATTAGGCGGTAGTACCGTGAGACCAGCGTCTCTAATTAACACTGTTGGTAAATCTAATTGGACTGCTTTATTATAAATTTCTAGTAGTTCATCTAAAGTATTTACTTTAAGAACGATCTTTTTCTGCCCACTATTAAGCCACTTCTGAGCCCATTCTGGATGCTTTTTTTCTGCTTCTAAGTACGCGCTTAATGATGCATGAGCTACTTGTACACATAGCTTACCTTTAGGTAATCCTAAATCTTTTCTAACTAATATTACTTGTTTAAGATTATTAAATGGCATTTGATTCCCCGGTGTCCACATGATTGTTGGGTCTCTTAATAAAGAATTCCAGAGACATTATATCAAGTATTTGCTTTCAGAAATCGATGTTATCCCACTTGAAGACTTGGAAATTAAGCTGTTATCTGGAACTATTAGGCTGATTGCCAGTGAAGAATCAAAGATACCGCGGTGGTTAGCTTATGTCCTATTGAAATTTAATAAAATAAAGATTAAGGGCCAAGAAAGTCTTAGAGACCTTGTAGGTAGGTTAACATATTATTCATTCAGAGAAAGAGAGGGGGTGCCTCTAGATTCAATAGAAAAGGATTTATTCTTTAAATTAAAAGAATATACAGTTTCTCTCGACGAGGAAACGCGTAAAAAAATAAATGATATCATGGAGAATTTCGTAAAAATAAGATTACCTAAGGTTCTCAGGCGTGCATTAACATCAGGATTTGAGAAGGGGGAGTTGCTGTGGGAGGACGTACTTGCTAGATACATACGCAAGCTGAGTACCAAGTGGTTAGAGGCTTTAATGAAATCGGAGATATCTATTTGATGTCCAGGAATAATTAATTTCTTTATTTACCACCTAGTTAAAACGTTGTTAATTCATTATTTGTATATAAACTGAGAGTCTTATAAAACTTTCATTTAAGTTACTTCATTGATTTTTGATTTTACTTTTTCTTTTACCTATATCATCTTTTCTTTAAAAAGTTTAAACACGTATTTTTTTGTTTTATTACCATTTATATTTCTTTTTTTAGTATACTATTTTGAAAATAAATTCTATAATTAAAGAGGTCTATGTTATGATTAAAGAGGATGGAAGAGAAACTATATTATTTCCTAGAAATGGTAGTGTGGTTTTTTCACTTGAAACGTATAGGTTATACTCATTTAGAGCTAAAAACTTTATTAAGGATCTATTGACGGCATTAAATGAGAATACTACAGGATGGAGGCATTTGATAGATGAGGCCTCTAAATTTACGATTCAGCTAATATATTTAAAGAAGGATTTGCATGCAACGTTAAGTGAGATTGCTCTTGCAGCATTTTGGCATGTTCTTCAAGTGCGAGGTATCAATAAGTATAACATTAATAAACTGATTAGAGTGTCACGTGAGAAGCTTAAAAAAAGAGTGCTTTATCGGAGGGTGCTTAAAATCTTGTCTCGGATAAGGTTGGTGGAACTTAATTTTAGCGCTTATAAAGAGATAGTAAGCATAATACTGACTACAATACCAAAGTTGATTAATGATAAGACCGTGCTTGAGCGATATGGGCAGTTAGTCGATGTAAGTAATTTCTTTTACTACATTGAAAGCTTGAGAAGGACTGCAATTAAAATTGCTAATGAGATTCCAAAAAACATGATTTCAGGAAAATCCAGAAGAGTTATTGCTGCGATATGTATCTATCTTGCAGATAGAGTTCTATCTAGAACTCTCGGAATTAAACCTATACTATCGGCTAAAATATTGGAGAATTATCTAGGTGTTAGCCAATTTACTATTCTACGCAGATATAAAAATATCTATAACTTACTTATTGACATGGGAGCTTTAGATGTGTGAGGAGCTAAATAGATATAAAGTACTAATCTATTGGGTTAGAATTTGTAGAGGTGAAGATGGACGCAGATATATGCAAATAACCATTGATCCAGAGATAGGAAAAATCGCTAATAGATTGTATATGCTGTTGAATAATAATATTTCAGCTAAAGTACCAGCTTATGTTTTAGGGTTTAATTCTGTTATTAAAGTTTTAAAAGAGGCTTATCAGAGAAGTTTAGTTAGTTCGAGAGATATTAGTGGGCCTCTCACTAATATGTTAGGTAAAGATGTCAGCACTAGCATAGTCAATTATCTAGCGTATAGAACAATCGGATTGAATAGAATCCTTCCATTTCTGTTTGACAATTATGTAAATGAGGTTTATTTAGATGATCCAGAGAGCTATGTGTATGTGGATCATGCTTTTTATGGACGCTTGACAACGAACATTAAGGTTCCGCCACAAGAATTAAGCAAATTAATTTATATAGCTAAACTTGAGGGGCGAACAATTATATCTGATGAGAATCCTTCACTAAAGACTGAATTAAGAACCGATGATTTTGTTATAAGATTATCAATAGATTTCTTTCCTTTAACATCTACGAACTTTTCTATGGCTATCCGAAAAATAAATAAAGAGTCTATGAATATTCGACTCTTTATCAACGATTCAACTGCTTTGAAAAAGTTCGTATATCTATTTCTGTTAATTGGTCTGAGATCCAATATTGTCATTGTTGGTGAACCCGGGTCAGGAAAAACAACATTAGCATCACTTTTGCTCAGATATATGCCCAATTACTGGAGAATAATTGTTATAGAGGATGTTAGAGAAATAATCATTCCTGCATTAATTCCCAAGAAAATAGTAAGAATCCGAGTTAATCCAATTGAAGCAAACAAAAGATATAAGAAGGAGGAAGAGATAATAAAGTTGCTTCATAGATCGCCTGACTATTTTATAGTTGGTGAGTTACAAAATAAGAGTGATAGTGAAGCATTTTTCCATGCTTTGTCAATGGGACTGAAGGGTGTAGCCACAATACATGCTAGTAATATACTAGAACTAATAAGTAGATGGACTAGAATTTATGGCTTGGACTATTCACGAATAAGCCTGATAGATTCGTTAGTGTTTATGAAAAAAAAGATTACAAAAAACAAAATCATCCGTACTATTGATAAGTTGTATTTAATAGGGAACAAAATTAATAGTGTTGAAAAAATAATTGGCGATTTCGTTCCTATCAATAATCAGGAAATCAAAGTGAATGAAAATTTATTAATTCTAGATTTAGAGAAAATAGTTGATAAATTATTTGATGCTCGATATCTAAGAAGTATCTTATATCTAATTC
>JALWRR010000155.1 GCA_026993975.1 Promethearchaeati archaeon
CACTGTTTGGGTTCGTCTCTATGTTTTGGAGCCTTGGGAGGCTCTGGAAGGCATTGAATTCGTACTTTTTAGCTACCAACCCAAAAAGTTATAAGAGCGTTAAATAAAATACCTCTAATTGAAAAATAAAAAAATGATTCCACTACATTTTAGTAATTTCAAGTTAATCGAAGATATGTTTACTAACTAGATGATGAGTAAACAGTCGACTGAAATCGTGATGATTGGAGCCCTCACTGAAAAACCGCTACGTGGCGGTAATTGTGACGAGATAAATGATCTGAGATTATCGATGATCGATACTTCCGCCGCCGACACCACGTAGCGGGCTAATACAACGTATTTGCACTTTATTTGATGTTCTTAAAGGAATGATTATTTAAATTAGCGATTAGAGAATCATCTAAGCAGAATAAACATGATTAATTAAATATATTCTCTTATAGCTAGAGATGATCTAAAATGAGTATAACTAATAAGCTATTTGAAGAATTTTTTAGAGGTAATATAGAAGCTGTGAAAAAAAGATTGAGTTTTTTATTAAAGAAAAAGAAAGATGACCCATTATTATGGTTCTTAAAAGCGTTAGTGGAGGTAAGAGACGGACTCTATAATGAAGCATTGAGTTCCATAGAGAAATCAATTAGTATTAATAAGACATCTTATGAAGCTTGGTTCTTGAAAGGAATTATTTTACGTGAATTAAAGTCCTACGACGATGCGATTGCTTCTTTTGACGAAGCACTGAACATAAGAATAAGAGAGGAAGGCTATCTAGATTATGAGATTGAGATAGAGAAAGCAAAGACCTACATTGCAATGGGAGATAAAATTAAAGCAAGGCAAATAATCAGTAAAATAATAGATTTAGTGCCAGAGGATACCGAAATAAAAAACATGTTGAGTGAAATAGGTTAAAGATCTAGGTATTAAATTAATTTTTAAATAACTTTATGATTGGAAGAAGATGAAAGAATTAAATATGTCTCATAACGATTAGTGTATAGTGTCTCTAGTATGAAAGATCATTAAAAACAGCACACAAAATGCGCATTGCAACAAAAGTATGGACTCTTATTTAGGGTGTATGAAATGACTGTTAAATCTGGAACAACCAATGTTTATCTGTATGCCTTGATAAAGAAGTTACGAAAAGTTGCCAGAGATAACAATGCAAGAATATGGAGAGACGTAGCGAGAATTCTTGAGAGACCTAAGAGAAAAAGAGTTTTTGTGAATTTATACAAAATAAACAAATTAACTAAGTCAAATGAGGCCATTGTTATTCCTGGTAAAGTCTTAGGTGTAGGGGAAATAGATCATCCAGTTAGAGTTGCAGCATTAGCTTTTTCTGAACGAGCAAGGAGTAAAATTATTAAAGCAGGCGGTGAAGTTTTACAGATAGAAGATTTAATTAACAATAATCCGAAAGGATCGGGAGTTAAAATAATTATTTAAAAATTTTGGGAACTAGCTATCTAAGAGGCGATTTTAAATGTCTAAAGAGAATACTAAGCAAAATGAATTACTAATTATAGATGCCACAAACGTAATCCTGGGTAGACTAGGTGCAAAGATAGCTAAACTGCTATTAAATGGTAAAAAAGTCGTGATAGTAAACGCTGAGAAAGCAGTTATCTCAGGGAATCCTGAGACAATAATTCAGAAGTACAAAGAGCGATGGGGTATTCATTCAAGAACAAATCCGAGGAAGGGACCGTTCCATTACTCGAGACCAGATCTATTTGTTAAGCGAACTATACGGGGAATGCTTCCATGGAAGAAAACGCGTGGTCGTGAGGCTTATAAACGACTTAAAGTCTTTATTGGATTACCACCAGAGTACAGTGATGCAAATTTAATTAGATTTGAAGATCTAAATGCGGAAAAGCGATTAAAGCATAAGTGGATATATGTTGGAGACTTATTAAAAAACCTCGGATGGAAAGGAATCACGGAGTACTAGTAAGTTAAGATCTGAAAATTGGAGTCACTAAGCTTACTTTGTTTCCCCTTATAATTGTTATTCCCGCATCAGTAGTTATTCTGAGGAATTCTAGTAATTCTCGCTTCCTAGTTCTTAGAATTCTCGCTAGCTCGTCAATATCTATCTCACCGGACTGCTCTATAATTGGCAGTGCATGGAATCTTGGTTCAAATCTTAGTATTAAATTAAAGAATCGTCCTAATTTTTCACTTGCTCTGGCGAGATCCATTTTACATGCTCTTAACTGACTTGATAAGCTTACGATTTTTTGTTTAAGGTCTTCGAGATTACCAGTAGGAGCGATTTCTTTCTTTTTTTGCTCGTATGTCGTTTCCCTATAAAGAGGTTTTAATTTTGTAATTTCTTGTTTAACTATTCTTCTTATTTGTGTCTCTATTAAATCAAACTTGTTTCTCAGGATCTCTTCAATATTCTCAATTACGTGCTGATATAGAATCTGAATTAATCGCCGAGTTAAAGTATTTAATAGGATTCTCTCGGAGTCTCGAACTATTGATTCGGAGACAGAATCCAGCTTAGATTTTAATCCTTCAGCTATACTCTTAGCGTAAAGGCTAATTATCGCATTATCATAATTCTTTATTATGTCTTTAATTACTTCATCTTCGTTCAACTCTAACTCCCCCGTCATATAAATTTCTCTAAGTTTATTAGATTTAATTTATCATCGCAATAAACACCTAGTTTCCCCTTAACTTTTTGCCCTACATAATTTAAAGGTGAAAAAATACTTAATAACTTGCCATTAAAGAAATAATGAAACCCGGCTGGCAAAAAAGTATGCCCCCTTATTAGATATTCTGACCCACTATTTCTCATAAAAATACTAAATATTCTCCATCCAAAGAGATAGATTCCTGGGCCGCGCGGACTCGGCGAATAATCCTGAATAGAATCATCAGGATCGTTCCATAATACCTGTAATAATAGAGGGTCTTTAATTAATATCTGTCCCTTAGAGATATTCCTTAATTCATTAATGGATTTTGCTTGAATTGGTATACCGCCATGCAAGCATAATATCTTGCTATTGTTAATTGTTATCGCTATTGGCATCTGGGAAAACATTTCATTAAATTTCTCGTATATCATTTCATAACCAGAAAGAAATTTTATCTGGAGTTCGCTTAAGAAACCATAATATGCGTTTATTTCTTTTGTTTCATGGTTGCCTCGTAACAAAACATATCTATAGGGATCGCTTCTTTTAAGTTCTAAAATCTCTGTTAATATTTCAAGTGAATTATCTCCACGGTCAACATAATCACCCAAGAATACATATAGACCATTTATCTCGCTAAGTGCTTTTTTTACGGCCTTCCAAGCGGTTAAGTCACCATGTATATCGCCAATAAAGACTACACAATTAGAATCTCTTTTCTCTACTACTTGTTCTTTTTTAAATATCTCTACAGAATCCTCAATTAGTTCAATTATATAGCTCAGAGTCATCACGAATAGTGCACCATCCCTCCCTAGCATTAAAATTCACATCTTAACTTTGAAACAATTTAAATTTGCTTTTCCATTCATCATTACTACTTAAGGATGATGCGAAAGCCCCGCCTTACTGAATTGTAAGATGATGAAGTGTACCACCGCTGACTTATTTTGAGGTGTTTTAGATTGACGAGGCGAAGAATATCTGGAAAGTATTTGACTTGCCTTCAATGTAGAAGAGTATTTCCTGCAAGTGAGCTTGAGAAAGAGAGAAGAGAGAAGAAAAGAGATATTTATGTTTGTCCTTACTGTGGATCCACTAGCTTCACCAAAGATTTTTCCGACGTCGTATTGATTATAGATCCTAAAGAGTCAAAAGTAGCTAAGTTCCTTAAGATAATTCACCCAGGAGTATTCGCATATAGCTTAGAGTAGATCATTTTGATGTAGCGCACATTATGCAATAATACTTGCTTTTGTTTTTTTCTTTAATTCTGAATAATCTTAAATTATGTTTCTCGCAACGCTTTTTTAGAAGCTTAATAGAGCCTTTTTTAGGTAAATAGTATTTCTTCCCGCATTTATTGCATCTAATTAATCTATATTCTGGAAAGTATATTAGATCTCCTCCACATGAACATTTACCAACTATGTATTTTTCTTCTTCTTTCTTAAGCACATCTGATATTGGGCATTCATCTCTCTTAGGGCATTTATAGCAAGGTCCATATTCTCTCCAGCAAACAGGACATAAATAGAGAGTTCTATGAGGTCTCTTAAGCGCTAATACATTGGATCCGCAGATCGCGCACTTAATATCGGTTACTTTATATGATTTCGCGGATGGTACTAAAAGGGTGTAACCGCAATTTATACAAGATAGTAATTTAAGCTTCGTAGATTTCGTCGGCTTTAAAATCATTGGAGAACCACATTTAGGACAATCCATAACTTTACTTGACAATATATCCTCAGTAATAGCGGAATGTATCCTGCTAGAAACATCCTTTACTCTTTCTCTTAGTTCACTAAAAAGCCTGAGATATTCTTCCCTTATGATATTAACCATATCACGCCATTCCAGCTCATTATTCATAACTTTTCGCATTAGGATATATACCCTAGCACTAAAAAGCGGTTTTACAAAATCAGGCCAAATTTCTTCGAGGAAAGATATTATAGAGCGGCCTAATTTAGTTACATAGAGAGATTTTCCTTTTCTCTTTACGTATCCGCGCTGTACAAGAGTCTCGATATGATCTGGTCTAGTGCTTTTTGTTCCTAACCCGAGTTTCTCCATGATCGAGATTAATGACCCTTCAGTTAGTCTAGAAGGTGGTTGAGTAAATTTCTTTTCTGGTGGATAAATTGCTTTGATTTGGACGGTATCATTTCTCCTTAATTCTAATTCTATAAGGCTTTCTTTTGGCTTATTATAAGGATAGACAATTAAGAAACCCAGTGCCTCTATTTTGCTCAATGTTGTTTTAAAGTTTTCATTTCCTATATTCAATAATATATTGATTCGTGAAATCTCTGCATCTGGCATAAATAAAGCTAGGTATCTCCTGATTATGATGTCGTATACCATTAAGTGTCTCTTTGTGAGTGATTTATTTTTATTGGGAGTAGCTATCGGGGTAATGGGTAAATGATCCCCAACTAACTTGCTTCCATTTCTCCTTAATTTACCTCCACCTTCTAATATTTCCCGAATCACATTACTTAAAGGCGCGTAATCAAGTAGATTTCTTAGAGTTCTTGCATGATTATAGTTATCTGGATACTTATCTGTCTCAGTTCTAGGATACGTTATTAATCCATTGAGATATAAGTCCTCAAGAATTCGCATTGACTCCTTCGAGTTTAATCCCAGAACATCATTCAGTAAGATGAGTGCTCTTGTTGTGTTTAATGGAGGCTGAGGTCTAATGCGTTTAGTCTCCTTTGTTACTGACGATATGACTCCACTAGTGACGTCTCGCAATTTATTATAAATGCTATTAGCCATAGATTGATCATAAAATGGTGAGTTCTCATGAAAAGCACGAAAAGTTTTGTCTCCTACATTAATATCAGCGTAAAGAACCCAGTAAGGCTTTGGTTTAAATGATTCAATCTCTTTTTCTCTGAGATATAATATATAAAGCGTAGGCGTTTGGACACGTCCAATAGAGATCACTTTAGTTATGCCGGTTCTCTTAATAATGTCTAGGAAATTTAGTGTAAGTTCCCTAGTAGCAGAAAATCCTATCATTGCATCAATTATTCTTCGCGCTTTAACTGCATACGCCCAAGACCACTTGGGTTCAATCGGATTTAGAAAAGCCGATCTTAATTCTTTTGGATCTAAGCTTATAAACCACATTTGAACCGTTTTGAAATTTTTATTGACTTTAGCAAAAATTTCAAAGACTTCTAGTCCAATATTTGCTCCCTCTTCATCAGCATCAGTAGCTAGTATTAATAAGTCAGAATTAGATGATAATCTCTGGATAGCATCAACAATGTTTTTTTCTTTTACTATAACGCGTAAGGAATCTGGATTAATTATCCCACGGGGATCGCTGTTTCTCCAATCTCCAGAATATTCCTCTACCACATCATAATCTACTACGTGGCCTCTCAATGGTATGATAGTTATGTATCTAGAGTTCCATAATAATTCAAAACTTACTACGTTTCCCCAATTAGTTTTAATAGTTCTTTTTTTTCCACCACCTAACGCTCTAGCGATGGCTGAAGCAACTTTAGCTTTCTCAGTAACAATGACAGCTCTCTTTCCCTCTGGAAGTAGTTCATATAGCTTATAAACCACTTTATTAGTGTCCCTCAGTTCAGGTATCTGAATTTTACTAGTGAATTCATCAATTAGATCTCTTAGAGATAAGTTCTCTTTATGCTCATCTCTGATTTTTTCCTCATCTTTCCGGATAAGCCATGCATCTAATGTTCTTCCCGAATGCTTCGTCAATCAAAAGCACCAAAAATGTATGTTAAAAATAATAAACTTTCTATATCATAAGTATTATTTTCCATCAACTAGTAATGTTTGATAATTTAATAATATCCTTCAAACTATCGAATTAAGAGTTAAAAAGTAAGGGTGTATTAAGTGATATCTTTCATAAGCCAGCAGGCAGGAGCTGGAGACTGGTTATCCTGGTTAATTTTTTTCCTCCTCCTACTATTCCTTACGGAAATACAAACATACATGCTAATTTATAGTATAACGTCATTTCTTAATGAAGTCAGAGTCTACGATAGATTGGGACAATGGTATATCGTAGCAATTATCCTTAATGCCAGAGCAGATCTAATTAAAAAAGCAGAAGGGGTGACGCCTGCTGAGAAAGCAGCAAGTCTAAAGAATGACAAAGAGTTCCAAAAAATGTTATCATGGGTGAAAGAGGTTATTGATTCGTTCTTAATAACTCCAGTCACCCTTGATCCAAGCGGTATACTACAGAGACTTGAGCATCTATTGGATATAAGAAAAAGACGGGTGAGAGGAATCGCTTCCAAAATAGTTCTAGATGCTCCAGATTACTTGAAGAGAAACCTTGAGAGTGCGCTTGAAGCAGCATCAGCGATTCACAGCATCTATAAGATTGCTGAGCATATTTTTAGGGTAGGTGTCAATACTAAGTCTTATGTTTATCTAATGCAACTGAAAATGCTTATACCCTTCTTAAGAGAGATAGTAATGTCGTATTATGATGCACTAAAAGCATTTCAAACTGGAGTGCCTATAGGAGATAGTGTTGGTCCAATGATAGCTCAAAGATTTTTTGGAAAGGAGATAAATGTAGATAAAGAGAATGATGTAGTCTACAGCGTATCAGAATTCGAGGGCAGGTATGTGCTTGCACTAAAAGCCATGGGGCCTGGAAGTGAAGTAGGGAAACCGGGTGAAGTGATCAAAAACATTATCGAGGAGTTACAAGGCGACATACAAGCGGTCATAACAGTAGATGCAGCACTAAGACTAGAGAGCGAGAAAACCGGAAATATATCTGTTGGCGTGGGTGCCGCAATAGGGGATCCAGGACCCGAGAAATACAAGATTGAGAGTATCTGTACCAAATACAAGATACCCTTATTCGCTGTAGTAATTAAAGAGTCGTATGTTGAAGCTGTTACCCCTATGGGTAAAGAAATAGCTCTAGCAGCTGATAAAGCAATCGAGACAATAAAAAACTTAATTAGAGAAGAGGTTCCTCCTGAAGGAAAAGTAATAATAGCGGGAATAGGGAATACCGTTGGGGTTGGTAACGACAGTGCGGAATTAACTGAGCAACAAATTAAAGCACAATAAATATAATGGGTTTCAAAAATGCGTTTAAAACCTCCCAGCGGATTTAGGGATTTCGAGCCAAGGGACATGATACTGAGAAAAAGAGTGATCAGTACCTTAGAAAACATTTTTTTGAGATACGGTTTTGATCCAATAGAGACTCCCGTAATAGAGCACTGGGAGGTTTTTGAGGGTAAATATGGGGAAGAGGCGGAGACAAAATTAATGTACCGTTTCAAGGATCCCTGGTCAGATAAATGGTTCGCGTTGAGGTTTGATTTAACTGTTCCTATGGCAAGGTTCTTTTCATTGAAGAGGCCATCATTACCATTTAAACGATATCATATTGGTCGAGTATGGAGGCATGAAAGGCCTCAGAAAGGACGTTACCGTGAATTTTGGCAAGCGGATGTAGACACTGTTGGCAGTCCTTATCCAGAGGCAGATGCGGAGTTATTGGATTTATCTATAAATGCGATGCTTAAATTAGGATTCAGGAACTTTGTAATTAAGTTGAATGATAGAAGGGTTCTAAAAGGGATTTTTGAGGAGGAACTAGCCTTAAGTAATGTCATTGAGGTCTACAGAGCAATAGACAAACTAGATAAAATTGGCTATGAAGGAGTTAAAACAGAATTAAGAAAGATTGGTTTGAACGAAGAAACAGTAAATAAGTTGCTAGAAATAATCTCAAAGGAATACGATGTGGAGAAAAATATAATTGATCTAGTTGATCAGTTCCCCAAAAATAAAAACGTAAGAGACGGAATAAACCACTTATCTAGCATAATAGAGTATCTCGGGTCAAATAAGAAATATGTCACTTTCTCGTTAAATCTAGTTCGTGGTCTAGATTATTATACTGGACCAGTATGGGAAATTATTTTAAAAGATATTCAGATAGGATCCGTTGCTGGAGGAGGGAGATACGATAATTTGATAGAAAAATACGCTGGCGCTTCTTATCCAGCAACAGGTATTTCATTTGGAGTGGAGAGATTAATTGACGCGGGCAAGCAATTAGGGCTCTTTAAAACGGAGAAATCAACTTTCACTGAGATATATATCATATCGATGACTCCTAAAGCTTATAAAATGGCTTGGAGTATTGCTAGAGAACTCCGTGATAACGGATTTTTTGTTCAAATAGACTTGATGAGGAGATCTGAGAGAAAGCAGCGTGAATATGCTAGTAAAAAAGGTATACCATTGACTATAATTATTGGTGAAAAAGAGCTATCTACTAACGAGATTACTATCTACTTAAGAGAAACGGGAGAAAGGATAACGGCTAAAAGAAAGGAGTTAATTAATGTTCTTAAAGCAAGAATAAAGAAATAAGTAAAATGACTAATAATAATAACTAATTAATAATATTATTTTTGAATTTGAGTCTGAGTCTTAATTCTTTATAGGGAAATTGATGAAGAGTCGATTGGAAAGAATTAGAGAAATAAGCGAAAAATTGCTTGAAACACCATGTGCTAGGGTCGCCAAGTTATGGGAAGAACTAGGTAATTACGTAGTGAGATGCAATTTATGCGAAAGAAGATGCGTTATACCTCCAGGAATGAGGGGCATGTGTGGAGCTAGATATAATCATGGAGGGACTCTATATGTTTTAACATATGGAAACATAAGCTCTATCTCTAATAATCCCATGAGCAAAAAACCTTTTTACAATTTTTTCCCAGATGAATATGCTTTAACCATAGGGTCTTGGGGATGTAATTTCGCCTGTCCCTGGTGCCAAAACTGGGAAATAAGTAAGCATTCAGTTGTTAATTGCAACTATTTATCACCAAGCGCATTTATTGATTTAATCTCCAAGTATGGTGCTTCTGGAACCAGTTTTTCTTTTAATGAACCTTCTGTCACACTTTTTGAGTACTCGCTTGATGTAATGTCTCTAGCTAAGAAAAAAGGTTATTTTAACACGTATGTGACTAATGGATACATGACACGCGAAGCTGTTAAACTTCTTATAGAGCATGGGTTAGATGCAGTTAATATTGATATTAAAGGTTGTGAAGGAACTATCGAGAGGTGGATTGGCGCGGATCAAAGAGTTGTATGGAGGAACGCTAGATATTTCAAGGAAAATAATGTGCACGTAGAGATAACAACACTAATTATTCCAGGTGTAAATGATTCTGAGCAGTGTCTTCGTTCAATAGCTAGAAAAATAAAAAACCAATTAGGTGTAAGGACACCTTGGCATGTAACAAGATATTTCGCTGCATATAAAGCGCTGGATCACGGCCTACCTGCGAGTACACCGATAGAAACGATAGAGCTGGCTAGAAAAATAGGGCTTGAAGAGGGTTTAGAATACGTGTATATTGGTAATATTCCAAATCACCCAGGAGAGAATACTTATTGCCCTAAATGTGGCAGAATTATTATAAGGAGATCAGGATTATGGAATGTTAAAGTGATGATAAAGGATAATCATTGTCCGTATTGCGGTAATGAACTTGCAATAACTTTTAGGAATAAAAATGGTAAGGTAATTCACTGGAATCCAGCGAACGATATTTATTCGATAAAGTAGAGTAAGCTACCTTTTCCTATCAATTTCATTAGTTTAGATGGATCTGAAGGCTCTAGTTTGAAAGCATCTTTTAGCTGAGCTCGTCTTTCTAAAACAATTTCCGCTCTAGCAAAGTCTAAAGTAAAGTTCTCAAGATCAGAAAAATAAACTGGTACGGATACAAGACCAGTTTTATGATGTATTGACCAGGGAGCTCTCACATCGCCCTCCTCTTTCATTGAAGATGGGTCCAGTAGAATTTGTTTGCGGCGTTTTTCCTTTTTCGCTACAGTTGATGTTGTTAGTGGATCAGATATTAATGTCCCATATTTCTCCTTAAGTTCATCGTATCGCCCTTTCAATGCATCTTCTACCAGATCCCTTATCACAGATATTGCTTTTCTATATGCATCGAAGCCTCCTAATTTCTGAGTGAATGTAATCCATATCTGGAAGCCTCTCGAACCACTAAATTTTATGTAAGGATTGAGATGAAGTTGATCTCTCGCAACAATATATGTCTCTTTAACCACCTCCTTTATTAACGCAAATCCAGACTGCCCAGCATTTTTTATTTCATCGCCAGCATCTATATCAATGACCAACCAATCTGGATAATTCTGCCGTAGCTTATGAACATACGGAATAAAATCAATTGCATGAATATCAACATACTTCAGTAATTCTTCACATGAATTCACGAAATTATATGATCGTGGTTTCATCTTTCTATATCTAGAGAATATAGGTTTTATTTTATGGATAGGGTCTCTCTCGTCTGAGAAAACTTTAACAACTGAGACTGGTCTATCCTTTAGAAAAGGCAAGATTAATTCACAAATCTTGGGATAGTAATGCCTAGCTAGTAATACTAATCGATAACTCAGAACCATATCTGGATCATAAACAAGATTCCAAGCTTTATCTCGCCCAGAATCTGTTATGAAATACATATCATTTTTAACACCTACTAGTCCCTGACTAATTAGATCTTTGAGATTTGAGAATATTTCCTCCCTAGATGCACCAGAGTTCCGCTTTACTTTATCCAGAATGTGATCCAACTCAACAAGTTTACCAGGCGGTTTAATAGCTAGTAATAACAGAATATGATCCGCTACACGATTTTTATTCAAGCTCTAACACCAGCTATCCAAATCATCATAGAATAATTTTTAAGTAATAATAAAGACATAAATATAACACTCTAAAACAAGAGATCAGAGCCGGGGTTCCCGAGCTGGAACGGGGCCGGACTTGAGATCCGGTGGCGATCTCGCCTCGCGGGTTCGAGTCCCGCCCCCGGCACCACTTTCAAGACTTCAAGAATGAATGATGAGTATGGCCCCACCTGATATATGAATGATGATACGCTGGCATCTCTGATCCGGTGAATGCATTGGATTTTATGTTGTTGATTCAGCAGATGAGTTCTTTATGGCCGTTAGATTCGAGGCCTCTTGCTTTCTTTAAGCTTGGTGGTCGCTTCATAATCGATTATATTTTAGATAAGATTGAGCAATACAAGCCTAAGCGAGTTTTTTTAGTTTCTAGTAAGACTAATCAAAATTTGATTAGAGAATTACTTGATGTTTGGGGTGGGAGGTTAGAGATAGAAGCGTATTATTCTCAAAAAGAGGGTTTAGTAAACGCTATTTCTCTAGTTTCCTCTAATATAGAATCAAGTAGACTTGTTAGTATTTTTGGTCATGATTTATTTGCAGTAGAGTTTCTAGAGGAACTAGTTAAAGTAACTAACAGTTACATAGCATATGGCGAGAGCGAATTGAGAGCAGTGAATTTAGAAAGGAATTTAATAAGCGTCATTGATGATACATCGCTAGAGGACTCAATCAAGCTAGAAAATAAATTATCAGTTGAGTATATATTTCCAAGGTTTGCCTGGCATTTAATTCATCTCAGAGAGTTCTATCTTAAAAATCTGCTAAAGCATAATATATCTCGTACCGCAAATATCAGTAAGTGGGCAATAATTGAAGGTTCCGTGTTCATTGATGATGGAGCAAGAATAATGAGAAATGCTATAATTAGTGGGCCTGCTTATATTGGACCAAACACAATAGTTGGTGATCACACTTTAGTTAGGGAAAGCGTAATAGAGAATAATTCAGTAATTGGATGTTTCATGGAGATCGCTAGAAGTTATGCTCAAAGTCACTTAGAAACACACTCTGGGTATCTAGGGGATTCTATATTGGACAGTAGGGTTCATCTCGGTGCGGGATTTGTATCAGCAAACCTTAGATTAGATAGGGGTGAAATACGAGTCAAGTTGGATCAAAGAAAAATAAATACGGGGTTGAGGAAATTAGGGGCAATCATTGGAGAGGGAACAGAGGTAGGTATCAATGTCTCTGTAATGCCTGGAAAAATGATAGGTAAAAACGTTAGAATCTGGCCAGGATCCATTGTTTTTCGGAATGTTGAAGATAACACAGATTACATACCCACAATAGAATACGTTACTAGAAAGAGAAAGTTAGAGAAGTAATTAACTATTTTCTCCATGCTTATCAAGCAAGTTAATTAGTATTTTTCTCAAAAATCCTTTATTAAGGTTCTTAACATTAGCTATTTCGCGTTTTAACTTCTCCATAATAGGTTTTAATTTTTCTGCATTCGTATCTGGAGATACCTCAATAACTATATAATTAGTTTTCTTTCTTTTATACTTATCAGATGGCACCTCATAACTAGAAATCACGAGTTTAGAGCCATCTTTCATGAGAATTTCTTCCGCGTATTTCCCAGCAATAGATAGCTCTACTGGAAGAGATTTATTCTCAAGTAACTTTGTAATAATCCTGCTTCGCTTCAAATAATAATACTTAACTACTGGACCCCACTCCTCATCGGAAACTATTATAGCTAGGCCTTTTCCCCCTATTTTCTTGAAACTGTTTAACGCCCGTCTGCTTAAGCTTAATCTCTCAGGTAAGGGGGCTCCAGAAAAAATACTATCAAAATTTATTTCATTCATAAGTATCACAATGTCTTCCAGTTTATTCATATATCTAAGGAAATTAAATAACCCTTAACCTAAAAAGAGAAAAGAACAGGTATTAAAAATTCTCTGTAGTCGCTTAGCGACCACACATACCGGAGGCTTTTAATTTTTGGCTGCTTTTAGCTTATTAGTGGTGTCCTCTTGGCTCCTCAAGACTGTTTTTTATTTGGCCTCTTTTTAGGCC
>JALWRR010000156.1 GCA_026993975.1 Promethearchaeati archaeon
TTCAGCTATTGAGGAGAGTCCATCAAAGGTTTCATCACTGAAATTATCTATATTTTCCTCTAAGAACAAGAAAACAGAGTCACGTATTCTTAGCCAGAGATATGAAATAACTATTAAGTTCTGAATAATGTTTTTGAATTGAGTTATGTGAAGTATATTTTTACTTTTCATTAACTCCCCCTCTTGTTTTCTAAAAATAATTTTTCAAACTAATATATAAGCAGTAATAATGAGTAAAGAAATGAGAAAGCTTTTCAAGATTAATTATTCATTAAGAGTAAGAGTTTTTAAAGCATCAAAATAGTTCGTAAAGCAGGAGAGATAAAACATGTGTGGGATAGGAGCATGTCTATCATTACTTAATGATAATGTAGCGCCAAAGATAGTTAAGATGTTGATGAATCTAGAGTATAGAGGCTACGATAGCGCTGGGATAGCAGTTATAGATTCCCTAGGTAAAATTCATGTTAAAAAAGGTGTTGGGCGAATACATAACCTAGCCGAGACCCTCCGATTTAACGAAATGGAGGGACATATTGGTATTGGTCATACTAGATGGGCCACACACGGATCTGTAACTGATTATAATGCTCATCCGCACATAGATTGTGGAAATAATATCGCCGTGGTGCATAATGGGATAATAGAGAACTATACTGACATTAGGGAAAGATTGATTAGTTTAGGTCATGAATTCAAGACGCAAACTGATACAGAAGTTATTCCGCATCTAGTAGAAGAAAAATACAAGGAGAAGAAATCTATATTAGAGAGCCTTAGAGAGGCATTAACCGAGCTGAGAGGAGCTTATGCCTTAGTACTAATTACTTCTCATGAACCAGATAAGATATTTTTCGCTAGATTCTTCTCCCCACTCGTTATAGGTATAAGCAATAACGATATTTATATCGCCAGTGACATACCAGCTTTTCTCCAGTGGACTAGACGGGTTATTATCTTGCAAGATGGAGACTATGGCTTTGTATCCGCAGATAAGATCTATATTAGGAACCTTTATGATCCAGCTGTTAAAGGTAGAGAAATAATTACTGTTGAATGGACAAAAGAAATGGCTGCGAAAGGTGGTTATAGACATTATATGTTAAAAGAGATTCATGAGCAACCAGAAAGCGTTAAGAGAACAGTGAGGATGGCTAGTAAACAAATAGGGGATGTAATAAATTTAATAGAGAAAGCTAATTATATATATTTTGTAGCAGCTGGAACATCTTACTATGCATCAGTTCATGGTCAATATGCTTTTGCTAAATATGGAATTAGGAGTAGAGCTGTTATTGCTTCTGAATTTTTGGAGGAAGTTGGGGCATTTTTAGATAAGGATGATTTAATTATTGGGGTTTCTCAATCTGGAGAAACTGCAGATACTTTAAAAGCAATAAGGTTTGCAAAGAAAAAAGGATCGAAAATTCTGGCAATTACTAATGTTGTTGGTAGCGCTATTACAAGGCTAGCTGATAGATCTATCATTATGGGGGCTGGTCCAGAGATTGGGGTGGCAGCAACAAAGACTTTTACGTCTCAAGTTGCTACTCTCGATTACATAGCGTTAAACTGGGCGAGAACTCATGGATTTGATGTAGACTTACTGATAAGTAAGCTACTTAACATAGATAAAGACATGGAATGGGTGCTTGAGGTAAATGAAGAAAAAGCGATTAAGTTAAGTGAAGTGCTTAAAGAAAAAAATAATGCTTACTATTTGGGAAGAGGCTTAGGGTTATCTATTGCTCTTGAAGGAGCATTAAAAATGAAGGAAATAGCTTATATTCATGCTGAGGCTTATCCCGCGGGTGAATCAAAGCATGGTCCAATAGCGCTTGTTACAGAAGGTTTTCCAATATTTAGTGTTGTTTTGAGAGATGAAACGTATCATAGAATGCATATAGCAATCGAAGAGATGAGTAGTAGAGGTGGGTTCATCATAAGTGTTACTGAGAAAAATGATTCAGACACAATCAAGCTAAGTGATTTCAATTTCTGTGCACCAGATAACTACTCAAATATCTTAGCACCATTAGTTTACGTGATTCCCCTGCAGCTAGTCGCATACTATACCGCCGTAAAAAGAGGCTTGAATCCAGATAGACCGAGAAATCTCGCAAAGAGTGTCACTGTTGAGTGATTATGAGTTTTCTTTTAAACTAGAGAGTGGTTGGCATTCAACAGTAGTTATTTATCCTGAGTTAGGTATAGTACTGAAAGTTTTCAGGGAAGGCTTTGTTAAGAACGCTGAAAAAGAATTTTATTTTCTTCAGCTTCTATATGATAAGGGTCTTAATGTTCCAAAGCCATACGCATTAATAAAGGATAAGAAGAAACCGATCTTGATCCGAGAATTTATAGATGGTGTGCCTTTCAATAAGTTTCTATTATTTGCATCTCATGAAGACATAAAGCGTGTTGTGCTAAAAATAATTGAGCTTGCTTATAAGCTAGATATAGAGAAAATTTTTCTGAATGAGTTAAGTCGAGTAACGAGAAATATCATTGTTACACGGGAATTAAATCCATACATTATTGATTTGGAGAGGGCGACGAAGTCTCAACGAAGTAATGTATCTCAGTTTCTAAGTTATCTTTATAAATTAGCTAGCTCTAAATCTCCATTCGCTAGTAAGATTCGGGAGATAATTGATGCAGATAAAATAATTAAAATTGGTTCACTGTATAAGAAAAAGAAGGATTTTAATCTCGTTTTAGAGTGTTTCAAAATTTAAAATGGAATTGAGTTAGTGAGCATAATGAGTAGTAAGCCAGCTATTCTTGGTGGTAAGCCGGTTTCAGATAAGAAAATTCGTTTTGTTGAGATTACTATAGGTGATGAAGAAAAAAGAGCGGTTGAAGAGATAATGGAGTCTAAACAGTTCGTGTCTGGTGAGTATCTGGAGAAATTTGAAAAGGAATTCGCTAGGTTCATTGGTACGAAATATGCGTTAGCTGTGTCTAATGGTACAGATGCTTTATTCCTATCATATCTAGCGCTTGGATTAACATTTAGTAAGAAAATCGTTACGACTCCATTAACGTTTGTAGCATCCGCATCTACGATAATTCAAGCTGGAGCTATACCTTATTTTGCCGATGTTAATAATGATTTCAATATATCCCCTAGTTCTATCAGAGAGGTTATTGAAAAAGAAAAAATTGATGCAATAACAGTAGTTCACATGTATGGAAAACCAGTAGAGATGAATGAGATAGCTGAGATTGCTAAAGAGAATGATCTATTGATTATTGAGGATGCAGCTCATGCGCATGGAGCAGAATATAAGGGGCGTAAGGTAGGTACTCTAGGGGATATCGCTGCATTCTCTTTATATCCAACGAAGATAATTGCTGCTGGCGGATGGGGTGGAGTTATAACAACAAATAGTGATGAGATTGCTGAGAAACTGAAGCTGCTGAGAGCGCATGGAGAACTTAGAGCGCTAATGGGTTCTAAGGGAGCATATCTATATAGAAGATTAGGATATAATATGCGGATGAGTCATATAGAAGCTGCAATAGCTTATTATCAATTAAAGAGAATAAATAAGTATATTGAGCGGAGAAGAAAAATAGCTAGATTACTTAATGAGAGGCTTAGTGACATAGAGGGCATAAAAATCCCCGAGGAAAATGCGAATGAGAAGCATGTCTATTATATCTACGCTATCACAATTGATGAAAACAAGATTGGTTGGGATAGAGATAAGTTTGTTGAAGCCTTGAATTATGAAGGTATTGAAGCTAGGAAAGGTTATCATGTTCCACTTCATAAACAAGAGTTATTTATTAATATACAGGATCCAGCAATAAATCACTTTGCGCATATCAATAAGTACCCAGAATACTCTAAACTAACTTTGCCCATGGCGGAGCAACTGGCTAAAAATACAGTTTGGCTCCCTATGCATCCTAATTTATCCGAAGAAGACGTAGATAAAATCGTGAATGCAATAATTAAATTGATATCTTGGAAAAGAAAGAATAATTAAGCCCTGATCTTCTAGTTTTCAATGATTTAAAAATGAAATAAAGAAAGCGGGAACTAGACAACTTCCTTTCTTTTTAGTTTTTCTTCATGAAGAAAGATTGATATGTAATCCTTAATTTCATCATATATTCTCTTTATTTTGGAGAATCCCTTAATAGAATCACTGAATTGGCTGAAAAAGAGATACGACGCTATTGCAATAATAATATCGTTTCTTAGAGACATAACTTGAAAAGCAGCTCTATAATATACTCTAGCTTTCTTATTATCTGGATTAGTTAGAATACTTTTAGCATGCTTTTTTCCTTTGCTAGTTAATTCTAGTAGACCCTGGTTAATCGAGATAAATTGTTTTGATGCTAGATAATCAATATATAGATTTATTTTCTCTGATTCTACGCCATCAGGATAAATATCGTATATATCGATAAGGTGTTCATTAAGGAGTCTTGAGCAGATATATGTGATTGTGGCTAAGTATCTCCTTGTAATTGGTCTACGGAATTGATTATTCGCGTACATAATGATTAGCAATTTCTCATATGTTTTCAATTTAGACCCCAAATGATGATCGTCTCTTTTACAGCTTTTTATTGGCAATCAATGGGATTAAGTAAGCATACTATTTAATGCTACATATTTCCTAAAGCATATCTAGATAATTCCGCCTATTTAATATCGTTCTTGGAAACGTAGTTATCAATAGCTAAGTTATCTGACGGGAGATCGTATGCTTCATTGGTTTAAAAAGATTTATATCTTTGATTCAGCTGGCCTACAAGCATTTATTTCTGTGCTAGATAAGGATAATATTGAGGTTAAATTCCTATTTGATAACGAAACATCCTTGAAAGGGATGGCTATATCTGCTAGGCTTCTTAATCTATTGGGGTCAGTTAAGCAGAAGCCATTATTCTTAAGAAAACGCAACATCATGTTTTATCTAGATAACGTTATGTTAGTGGGAATATTGAATGAGGATGAGGCTGGATCAAGCATACAGGAAGAGAAAATAAAAGAGATGTTTAGTCAGCTTCATGAGTTTGTTTCTAATCATAATACTGGAGAAGTCGGTTCATTTATTAAGGATCTAATCTTTTTTATTAAGAGGAGAGGTTTTAATGGTAGTTGACGAGTTATTGTTGCTGATCTAAATGAGTATTAGGATTCAAGTATTTTTTGATAGAGGGTGCAAAGAGAGTACTCGAAATAAAACTCAGATAATTCTATCCAGGGTGTTTAAGAATGTGTCCTTTAGTTTTTCTATAGATGATCTCTTAGATAAGTACAGTTACGATGAAGTTAGAGGCCAATATGATGCTGTTGCAATTTTAGATAAGTTGTCTAAGAAAACCATTTATCTCTTCTTAGGTATAGTGAATAAGGATATTTTTGTTGATGCATTGAATTTTGTTTTTGGAGTTGCATATGTTGGGAAGGGAGCTGTCATATCCACGTTCAGATTGAGGTATAATGCGGATGAATCATTATTCTTCGTTAGGTTGGAGAAGACAATTAAGCATGAGTTGGGTCATGTTTTCGGGCTTAGTCACTGTAATAATGATTGCGTTATGAGATTTGCAAATAGTCTATATGAGTTAGATCTCAAACCTATTAATTATTGCGATAAATGTTATAATTACTTGAAACAGGTGAATGTTGTTTAATTTCCCTAAGGATCTTGATTTCTCCGCCTCTTACCCTTGTTTTAAAAGGATAAAGATATATTAGAAACTGATATAATTTTATTAATGAAGTAGATTGTTCTAAGAGATGTTTATGAGGAATTTACTTGGAAAATAATGAATTCGTTCACGTCGTTGATGCGGTTGTGAAGGATCCCGATTCTTTTCTGCAAAGTCTAATTATGTTTCTTAATCTGCCTAGTATTAGGGTAATAATTGGTGAAAAGGAATTAATGGTGAGTTGGGATTATAAAAGTGAAAGAAGGTCTAGAGCAGCTATAAATGGTGTTGTTAAAGGGCTTTTAGGAGTTGTTAATTTCATAGTATTAAAAAGTGATTTCCACGATTTTAATTTGAACGAACGGGATTTTCTAGAGCAGCGAGATTTATTATTGAGGGGAATGAAATCATCGGCGGATATAGCTAGAGAGATGACAAAGGTAATAGAGTTTGGTTTTAAAGATGCTGCTAAGTTATATGTTGCACAAATATTTTTGTTGAGAGGTTTACGTGTTGAATTTGTTTCTTTAGTGCGGAATTTTGTGTTAACTGGTACTAATGAATTATGAGGGTTGTTTCAAGTTATTTTTAGGATTTTTCTGCGTAGTTTTAGAGAGAGTATTCTTAAATAACTTACGTTAGAGGTTACGGGATAAACGAAGCCGCTTCTTATACTCTGGTAAATTTCTTTAAGCTCTTTGTTTTTTGTTTTGATTAATGTAAATGCTAATCCTATTGCTTCGGGTAAGTGAGCGTCACTGCCAGCGACTCTGACTAAATTATTTTTTATTGCGTATAACTGGGCTTTCTTATTGAACATGGGCAGTATTGATCCAGAATTATAAACCTCTATTGCATCAAAATCGATTTTTTCAATAACTTTACCGATTCCTTTTCTAAACACGTCGAAGGGGTGTGGGACAATTATCACAGCGTTCTTTTTTCTTCCAAATCTTATAACATCTTTGATTGGTGTATGTTTCTCTGGTGCCTCATGAACACCTAAAAGTAGTATATGTCCCTCCCTTGATGAGACCTCTACTCCCGGAATCAAGACCAAATTTTGGGCATATTGCTGTAATTCCTCAAATTCTTCCTCTGTTAAAGGTTTATCATGATCCGTGATAGCTAAGCCATCTAAGTGTTTTTTCTCAGCGTATCGTATCATTTCTCTTGGTGATGCTACTCCATCCGATCTATCTGTATGGACATGCAAGTCTATCGCTACAATATGCATCTTATGACCCTTTTTCTTCTCTATTGGAACAATTTGGATAAGGAATATATAGGTGTTAAATTTGTCGCGAATTAAAAAGCTTAGGTTAATTGTTTTAGTTTTACTTACTCTCTCACTAACTTTCCCCCTTAAGTTATATAATGTCTATAGCGACAATGAACAAAACCCAGCTATATCCAATTCATTATGGGCTCCTGGAGAAGCCATTTTAGCTAAAATCAATTATAATAAACTCGCTTTGCCCACAGACTATATCATATCAAAGGGTGAATATCTGTCTGGGAGTATTGCCTCGCTGTTTGCTAACGATAGCGATGATTTAACTATAAAGATCGAGAATATTCCTGAGCTAGAAGTATATATTTTTATAAAAGCCAAGGATAATGGGTGGCTACAGATTTATGCATATTACGATGCACTCTCAGCTTCCTCAGGCAGCATTCTAGCGCATAATTTCACAAGACTTAACATTAGTCTATATAATGTTAGATCAATGAGTTTTAGCTATTTTGGATATGCGAATGGCACAAAATATTGGGTTAGTGACGATTATATCACTGGCGATGAGCGAATAATAGTTAAGATAACTGGTATTGGTGAAAATGATCAATACATGTATTTTGTTGCTCATATTCTATACGCCTATTATCATTTAGCGCCAGAGGTAGTTAGTTTAAAGACAGAGTATACTTACTTATCCGAAAACACAATAGTACATAAGGTAGAGATAGAGACAGAGTATGAGGACGCGTTAATTGAGTTTATAAATATCTCAAGATGGTGGAGGTTCTTGTACTCAGATCCTCCTGTTGAGTGGTATTACCAAAATAGATCTATAAGAACATATCATAAGGGTTCTTATTTACTATATTTCTCAAGTAGCGATCTATGGAATTACCCCTGGAGAAAAGTATCTAAGATAATTTTCATTGATTCGCGTGGAAACTATATTCCATTCGATATGTTTGATGTTTACTACAGATTCATAACTAAAAAACTAGTCACAGTAAACTCCTATATGTTTTTTAGAAACATCACTGTCTCAAATTTGGCGCCAGTAGAACTATATAACTATCCTATAAGGATGGAGTTAAATAATTCTAATTTTGATTTTCTTGCTGTAAATCCTCACTTATCAGATATAGAGTTCACGTACAAAGGAGTGGAAAAAAGTGTTAACATTCCATATTATATAGCTTATTGGGATGGAGAGAAAGCGGTTTTATGGTTGAAACCACAAGTAATCAATTCCAATACTACCTCCTTAATGTTTCTATATGGGTCGGAAAGTAACACGACTAAGTCTAATGAGTATGCTAAGACGTTATACGTGATAGAGAATGATTTTATCGACACGAATGAAATGAACGACTGGTTAACCAATGACTCAGCATGGATAATCTATACACAGATTGATCCAAATGATGACTCATTATATCACGGAAAGTCATCCAATTTTTCTAAAATACTATCCTTAAGGAATTATACTGGTATTGGAGTTATAAAGACAAGCATGTCAGCATTTGATTTTTCTTCCGGTGAGAATAAGATAATTGTGGGTACATATATAATATATGAAAATAAAAACAATTACATCGCTTTTGAATTGAAAAAGAATTCTACTGGCGGGTTTCTTCTTCTATATCAAGTATTAAGTGGAAAAGAAATAACCACAGATAACTCAACTTATAAGATTAGTTCTATAATAGATGATATATGGAGAGTAGATATAGAGGGATTTATAGATATATTAAATAGTTCGTTAAAGCTTCTAGTCACCGTCTTTACTAGCACATCAAGCTTTAACTACGTGTTTACTCTTAATTTGGAAAATCTAATTAAGTATGGTAGATTAGGTTTCTATTGTGTAAATACGTCTCTCGGCATTGATTATGCCTACATGACTTATCAGAATCTATCCACATTACTAAGGCAAGAGCCAAAAATTATCGACATTAGTGATGAAGCAATAAATTACAAAGCTCTGGATTTCTTATCTCAATACAGTGATTATCAACGATTATTCTCTAATTATATTGAAGCTCAGACTGATTCATTACTTAATATAGTGGCTAAGGATATGTTTGGAGAGGTTGTATATAACTTAACAACAAAGCCCCTAGACACAATAATCATCCCTATCAATGTTCACTCATTCAAAATTAAGAATAATAGAGATGATATATTCGTTCATGTGACCCTCACTAAGCAAGGTGAGATATTAAATTGGTCAGAGTGGCTAGCTCCAGGAGAATGTTCAGAATATGTATTGCCTGAGGGCCAATATAGTCTTAGAATTGATTATGGAGGAGATATTCAGCAATCAGCGGAATTAAATTTCTTGTTAAATAAGGACGTATTTTTCATGATTAATGGTACCGTTATTGGTGATATTCTCCTCGAGCTTCAAAGAGTAAATAATACGATCCTAAACAGTATACAAAATATTAATCTATACATAAATACATTAAATACTAGCTTAGGTAATCTCAGTGTAAATATGAAAGTGTATATAAGCAATGTCAATTCAACAATAACTCAAATGCTATCTAGAATAAATTTAGATGTTAATAATACATATAGCTCGATAAATGAATCTATAAACATGCTTGAATTAAGGCTTAATAATACTGAAACGCTCCTCAATGACTTGAATCTCTCTATATCTAGCGACATATTAAGTCTGAACAATACGATAAGATCTATTTATCTTGACTTCAGGGACAATTTATCAATAATACATACTGATCTAAGTGATCTATCCTATAGTCTCGATTATAACATGAATGCAATTAATTCATCTATCTATAAGGCAATATCCAATATAACATCTTCGCTCTTCTCAATGAATGCATCAATAGACTCCTTATTAATTGATATGAGCGGGAAAATAGTGGATATGAATACAAGCATTGGGAATATCATTCTGAATATAACTAGCAGGGTTCTTGTCTTAAATTCAACTATAAACAGTATTTTACAAGCAGTAATAAGCAATTTAGATCTATATAACTCCACGCTGCAATCCCTAATGAGTAACATAACTACGCTTTTTAATTTTGAGAAATCTAAGATCTATTCAACGGTACTAGATATAAATAAGAAACTAATTCTAATTAACTCATCAATAGGGAATGTAACTATAGATCTAGATAATTACTTATTTTCAATAAATACAACCATAAACAATATGCTAGCAGATGTCTCTAATGGCTTGCTTATACTAAATTCAGAAATAAACTTTCTGAATGAGACGATTCTTGTCAATCTTTATGACATGCAACTGAATATTTCTCGTAGTTTATTGATTTCTCTAGATCAAATAGACAATATAAGCAATTACATACTATCATTATTAAATGTATTTAAGATACAGATCGTAAATAAATTTACTGGAGAGCTTATCAATGACCCATTACTAAGAGTTTATGTTAATGGAACGTTGATCAGAGATAATAAAATAACTACTATCGCTAAACACTTGCGCATAAAAGTACAGGATTACTGGAATAGGACACTTTGGTCAAATATCACTAGCGATAGAGACATAAGGATAAGTCTTGAGTACGGTAAAATATTGATAATCAATGAGCTAGATAAGTCAATTGAAGTCTATATTAGTCCACCGAACATATCAAAACCTCTAATGCTTATTATTCCACCGTTAGAGTCATATCAACTATCTCTCTATAGCAATTCTCGATATAACATAACAGTGAAATGTGGTGACAGGGTATATCTCAACGGTACCTATAGTTTCAATACCGTAGAGAACAATGAGCCATTAATATTATTAAAAATTGAGAAAGTGAATGTTGTTGAGATTAACGGCCAGAACAATTATGATTATATGCACCTAATACTCGGCTTATTCTCGGGTATTGGTATTAGTGCGCTTACAACAGGGATATATAAATACTTCTTCTCTAATAGATACGCGATTAGGGCAGAGGAATTATTAAGACAGCTTATTGAAGATGATAGGGTTAGAGCTCTCTTATCACAAAACGAGCATGATCTAGAAGGTGACTAGTAGCGTCTTTTATCCCTGTATAAACTAAATCATTTTTATTTCTATATTTGAGGAATAGATTACTGGTTCTAAATAACAGTAAAATCAATATTGGGGTTGAATTGAACTTGGCAAGAAAATATGACGTTGTGATTATTGGTTCGGGTCCTGCAGGAATTTTTGCAGCGCTAGAATTATCTAAACATGCTGGAAATAAGTTATCGATATTAATGGTCGAGAAAGGAGGCAGTCTGAGCGAGAGAAAAGAAAGTAGAGATTTCCTAAGTGGTTGGGGTGGAGCAGGAGCTTTTAGCGATGGAAAAATAACGTTGAGCCCAGATATCGGGGGTTGGCTAACAAGTCTGCTCAGCTGGCAAGAAGTGGAGAAATTAATAAATTATGTGGATAAAATATGGGCTGAGCTGGCGCCAGAAGCAGGTTACTATAAGTTTGATGAAGATGCTGTAGCGGATTTGGCTTCAAGAGCAAGGAAGTATCATTTAAAGCTTATTCCATATAGAATTAGGCATCTTGGATCAGATTATGCTCCTAAAGCTCTAGAAAGAGCAAAGAAAATCTTGGAGAAATCTGTAAATATAATGTTGCATACAGGAGCAAAAAGCTTGATTGCATCAGATAGAACTATTAAAGGTGTTATCCTTGATAATGGAGAGAGAATTGAGGCAAAATACGTGATTGTTGCACCAGGAAGATACGGGGCATCATGGTTAATGAAAGAGATGAAAAAACTTGGAGTACCATTAAAAATTAATCCTGTAGATATAGGAGTTAGAGTTGAGGTAAATTATGAGGTCATGGAAGAGATAACAAGCATCCTTTATGAACCTAAACTATTATATTATTCCCCCACATATGATGATGTGGTCCGGACGTTCTGTGTAAATCCTAGAGGCTATGTTATTAAAGAGCGGTATGAAGATGTCATAACTACAAATGGGCATTCTTACGAAAGGAAGAAAAGCAATAGCACTAACTTTGCGTTGCTTATAAGTTCAAACTTTACTGAACCGTTTAAAGATCCCATATCTTACGGAAAACATATAGCTAGGCTAGCTAACCTACTTAGCGGAGGTTCAGTAATCATACAGAGACTCGCAGATCTAAAGAGAGGTAGAAGAAGTACGAAGGAGCGTCTAGCTAAATCAATTGTTGAACCAACGCTTGATTCAGCTGTCCCTGGAGACATAAGCTATGTTCTTCCCCATAGACACTTGGTTGGAATACTGGAGGCTCTTAAAGCCCTTGATAAACTTTCTCCAGGACTATATAGCGATCATACATTACTCTATGTTACCGAGGTTAAATTTTATTCCTCCAGAGTAGATATTACCCCACAGATGGAGACTCGCAAACTAAAGAACTTATTTACGATAGGGGATGGTGCTGGAATCAGTAGGGGGCTTGCTCAAGCTAGTGCAACAGGCATAATAGCTGCTCGCGAAATTTTAAGGAGAGAGCTGAATATGAAGCTGTAAGTAAAATATTTCTCTTATACGTCTTTATTCTCTTTATACTCATTAAATAAGACTTTTATTACTTGATCTAGAGTCTTCTGCCCAATCCCTTCTACATCAACATCCCATCGCTTTACTTTGATAATAGCATTGTATGGCGTTTTATATACCCTTAAAATCTTTCTAGCGCGCATAACACTTATCCCTGGTAATCCTGATAAAAAGAATAGCTGTTGAGTCGATACATCTTTTAATTTCGGTTTAGATCTAACAACAGGATAGAACTTTCTTCTTTTTTCAACAGCTTCTTTCCTAGCATTAACAAGTAAACCCATAAGTATTCTAGCACCATGATACGCATCAAAAGTTTTAATTACTTTGACTCCTTTTGACTCAACCTCCTTTAAAGCTCCTTCAAATTGATTGGGATGGATCCTTATTTCCTCTTCAGTAACGTGCCATAATCTTCGGGAAATCCTATATCTTCTCACAGGGACATAAATTGCTTTATTCATGGGATCCATCCTAACGGATAATCCTCCCTCCAGCAAGAGGATAGGGTTCTCATAAGTAGTTGCTAAGGTTTCAACCTGATCCTTTAACCTCAATCTTCCCTCCGCAGTACCAAATAAACTCTGACAGAAATCATGAACAGTTTTACGTTCTACTGCGTAACCTGAGGGTAATAATACATCCCCTATCTCAAGTTTCTCTATCCTATAAGGAATATTTCTCTTCTTCAGCTCTTCAAGAAATATCGTAACTGATGTCTCTTTTCGAACATTTCTAATCTCATGTATATCAATTATTACTTGAGGATATCTCCCTAAGAGATCTGTCTGAGCCAATTTAAGCACCAATATGTTAAATATAGATTATTCTCACTAAGTAAGAGTTAAGTTAAGGCTAATCTTTAGTTATTAATTTTATTTAAAAGAAGCAAAATATAGTGTAATGTTTTCCATGAATTCAAGCGGCTTTAATTAAGGATGATGACTAAATGAGCTGGATGTCTAAGAGAAGGCAAAAAGGATACAATGCGGAAAGAGAACTGGTTAATAA
>JALWRR010000157.1 GCA_026993975.1 Promethearchaeati archaeon
TAGAGCTGTTGTTCATTAGAAATAGAATTGTATCTATTTCTTTCTTGCTTAAATTTTTTGTATGCAATACCTTGTCGAAGAAGTCCATTCTTTGCCTTAGACTAAAACCTTTCGGAACTAAGCTTTCACTTACAACTAATACTTCATGCCTTAAATAGTCCAAATTGTGTTTCTTGAACTTGCTATAAACGAACTTTAGCTTGTCCTTTAACCAATAATCGTCGTCTTCCAATATTGATATAACTTCCCCCTTTGCCTCCTTGCTAGCTAAGGCTATTTTTGCCCCAAGCCCCGTATCTTTTGTATAAATCCACTGGTATCTTAGCTTGTCATAATTAATGTCTTCGTAGTTTGCCACAACTATTACCTCAAACTTTTCTTTATCCAGTGTCTGCCTGTAGATGCTGTTTAGTGCCTGCTTTATATACTGCTTCCTGTTGTATGCCGTGACAACCGCTGTTATATAAGGCTTAGACAAACCTGCACCCGTTGAAAATATCCATCAGGTAATTTAAAAATGTTATATAGTCGATATAGAGAGCTGAATGACATTCATTATTATTTGATGCTAATTTTGATATAGAATTTATATTATAAATAAAGAAGAAATGTCTAATTGAAAGAATTATAACTAGCTTAATAGAGCAAGGTAATTGCATAGACACATATTATTTTAGTAGTAATATTTAATAGAAACTTAATCTGCTCTTATTTAAGAGGCGTAACCAGAGGTGTCTCATAGTCAACGAGGAATATTCTGTTTGAGCATCTAAGGTGATAAAATGAAACACGGACAAGTGATCATCATAACACAAAGAAACGAGCCACCAAGTAGCTTTTTAAAATATACTAACTATACTTTTTAAAATATACTAACTATACTATAAAGTATATCAGCAAGTTTTTAAACATAAAAGCAATCAATTTGGACGCCATATCACGCATAACCCGTGAGATGCACAAGCAACCCCTAATAATTCACATACCATCTCTTGGTAGAGGCAGTTTTCCTAGTGTTAAATTTTTGACTAAGATGAAGAGTCGTAGATACAGGATTGTGGTAACCTTACATGGCTTTGACTCAGCCAGTTTAAGATTTCTCTTTAAAGAGAATCCGCATTCATGCCCCTACGAGTATTGTTCACTAAAGCAAGTACTAGCCGATGTCAGGAACAAGTTATTATGGCGTACCTTTGGAAGGCTAATCGACGCCATAATAACGCCTTCTAACTCCGAGAAAAGAAGTTTAGTCTTATTCCTAAAGATATCAGAAAGAAAAGTCTATGTTATCCATCATGGCGTAGACTTTGAACTCTATAAGCCTCGATCTCACAGAGAGTGCATGGTTTTTTTAAGACAGAGATATGGAGTTGGTAACTTCATTTTACATGTAAGTAGTTATCAACCCAAGAAGAATATTGAAAGGATTATTGCTGCATATGCTCTCCTCAAGAAAAAGTTTAATATTAAGGAGAAGCTTGTTATTGTTGGCAATCAACCTAAAGAAATGCTGTTGAGTTTTGCTTTAAATCTCGGTCTGAACCCTAGAAGCATAGTCTTTACAGGTATTGTTCCTGAGGAGAACCTACCATGTTTCTATAGTGCCGCTAGAGTCTTTGTATTCCCTAGCCTCCATGAGAGCTTCGGCATGCCTATCATAGAAGCTATGGCTAGTGGTTGTCCTGTAGTTACCTCTAATGTCTTTGCATGTCCCGAAGTCGCTGATAACGGTGCACTACTCGTAAACCCGTTTAGTGTAATGGAGATAGCAATGGCTATTCTAAGAGTTCTAAAGGATGAAGACATTAGGGAGGAACTTATTAAGAGGGGTTTTGAGAGAGCTAAGCAATTCACATGGGAGAAGGCAGCATTTATGCACCTCAAAGTATATAGAGCCGTGGCGGGGTACTGAGTTATGTCTGAAAGCATTATGCCAACAATCGAAGGTATACTTAAGAACTATATTGAAAGACAACATATTATGCGCTATGTCTTTTGCTCGAGATACATTAAGGACAAAATTGTGGTTGATGTAGCATGTGGTGTTGGTTATGGTTCTCATTATTTAGCTAGGTGTGATGCTAAGTATATAATTGCAATAGATCTTGATGGGTATGTTCTCTCTTTAGCTAGGAAGTACTATAACACACAAAACCTTGTTTATGTGAGTGGTGATGCAAGACATCTTCCTTTGCGTGATAATTCTGTAGATATTTTTGTATCATTTGAAACAATCGAACATTTAAGCAAGCCAGAGCAGTTTTTAAAAGAAATTGCTCGTGTTTTGAAGCCCTCAGGGATGCTGATAATATCTACACCAAATAAGAGGTGGACGAGACATCCATCATATCACTTACACGAGTTTTATCCCAATGATTTCTATAAGCTTCTAGAAAAATATTTCGTAGAGGTTGAAAAGTATGCCCAGTATATTTCCTATACTCAACTTTTGAAGGATCTTTACATTAGATTTTACGATAAAGTAATGAGAGTAGTACGCTTAGGTTTAGCATTATTATCTCAACAACAAATTACCAAAAGGTTGCTCACAATGATGTTGCCCATTATACGTGTGTCTATTCTTTCCCACTATTCGCAAATAACGAGACGAGCAAGATATAAGTATCACGATAGCAAACCTCTTAAAATCTATAAACAAATTATCAGGTTATTAGAGAATTATGAGGATTGTAGAGTTGTGCCGTTTGGAAGTCGGATTAGACCTCTCAGGATAATGATAGCCGTATGCAGACATGTTAAAGCAACTTTAGATACACATAGTGTATAGCTCCTTGTCCTTCAGTACCTCGACTATGCGACATGCTTCCTCAGAGATCCTTGTAGGAGTATATAAAAGATGTTAGTATCAAGCAAAATCATTGAGCCTCGGCTTTTACTATGAATTTGCCAAGAAGTTCCTTAGGGATAGAACTGCACTTCCGTAGAACCCTTCAAGCATCTCTTCTCGGACTTTCAATCCACACAAGAACCTCCTCTTTCTCCTTAAGCTCCAACAGCTCCGAAGGCTTGAGAAACATAAGCAATGTTTCCAATAAGAACTGTTAGCTGGAAACATTATACAAAGATGATTATCTGTCTGAATATCAGCATAGATAACCTAAAAAACAAGCTTAATAAAAGCGTAAAAGCAAAAGCCTGATAGCATCATTTTAAGCAAAGAAACCAAGTTATCTAACTTTATATTATTTGAAGTATTGAAACAAGCAACTAGTTTGCACATTAAGTACCATAGCTAATCTAGAAAAATTAAAAAGTTGTAAATGAAATATGCATCCGAACAGCATTTTTACCTGTTACTTAAATTGCCATCTCATTTTCCAATAAAGTTCTCTAATAACGCTAGGGAGCTTAGAAATAGCGACGTCTGCAAACAATACGGATATCAATTTTATGTCGCACTAGAAAATTTGCATTCCTTCCATAGTCTATATACCTTATAAAAATCAGCTAACGAAGACCTTGGCCT
>JALWRR010000158.1 GCA_026993975.1 Promethearchaeati archaeon
ATTAATCAAGCTCCAGATCAAGTACAGTGTCGTGATGAGGCTCGTTACGCTTCTAACCTGACTTCTAGTCGTGTCTAATGGCTGTGAGGTGATGTTCATGAAATAGTGCGGGCATTCCTACTTGTGAAAAAATCGAAAAACCAGATAAACCAGAAATAGTTATTACTCACGTATCTAATTTTAGGAAAGTAAAGCGCGCTCCAGATATAATAAAGGCCTTTGCTAAGATATGTAGAAAACACAAGAATGTTAGATTAGAGATGATTGGGGAGGGGCCAGAACTAGATTACTGTAGAGACCTAGCTATCTCGCTAGGGATACATGAGAAAGTAATGTTTCGAGGAAGCCTTCTAAACGTTCCAAAAGTCTTAAGATATACAGACATATTCGTCTTGCCTTCGGAGATAGAGGCGTTTGGGTTAGCAGCTCTCGAAGCAATGGCGCACGGTATCCCTGTCATTGCGTCTAACGCGGGTGGTTTACCAGAAGTAGTAACGCATGGTAAAACTGGATTCCTTGTTACTCCAGGAGATGTAGATGCTATTGCTAGATACATGGATTTGCTAATTGAGGATGAATCGTTGAGAATTGAGTTGGGCAAGAATGCTCGTAAAGAAGTTGAGAAAAAGTTTCACCCAGATAAGATAATTCCTAAGTATGAAAAGCTCTACGAAAGAATACTCTATTCGTAGCTCAGATTTCTTAGATATTTCTAGAACGTATTAGCAGTGAAAAACATGTTTATAATGCTACTTGAATGATATTGAATCTATATTTTAGTGCTAATAGCTAATACTTGTTTCTTAAATCCTGGATAATCTGATTAATCGCCGTACATGTTTCCAATTCTTTTCTACTAGCTTAATTACACTAGCAATGATCATTACTATTCCAAGAATGATTAGTATGCCGAGGATGAACCCATAATTGTCGAAATTCTGGTTACTTGGCGGATTATTAGAATTATCGTTATTTGAACCCGTGTCTGGGGGATTCCCTATCGGAGGGGGCTCATTTGGAGCTGAGTTACTTGGTGGCGGGGAAGGTGAGAGCTTGACTATGAATCCTTCCTTCAAAGCACTGAGCGCATTTATGTAGTAGAGTTCTTCTATAGCGCATAAACTTGAGTAGGAGTTTGGGTCATCATTAATTGGGAAAGAAAAACCACCATACTTATACGAGTTTTGCCAAGCTAAGATCCATTTAATAGTCTCATTCCTATTAATTAAGCTCGTTTTATTTAGCAAATAAAGCACTGTTAAAACTGTATCCATTGTATCTAGGTTATTATCCGTTGTGCCTCCCGTTGAGTTATCGTAAACAAGCTTCATCGCGTTTACAACTTTATCAACCGGGACGACATCCAATTTACCTAGGAGATATAGAGCTTTGATAGCATCCTTTGTCTGCTTCACCCAACCAAACTCATCTTCGAACACACCGTAAGTCTCATTATAGGTTTTGTAATACTTCATGATTCCCTGAGAGACTTTATTAGCGTCAATTAGATCGAGAGCGTTAAGCATGTATAAAGCGCGTACAGCTCTCCATATTTCGGGTGTACCAGTAATACTGTTTATTTGACCATCATCGTAACCAACATAGAACTCTCCTGTTTCTTCATCATACAGGGATACAATAAAATTGATTATTCTATCCCTCCTATCATTATCAATAAACTCATTAAATTTACCTAGATACCATAAAGCAGCCAGCAAATCCGAAGTAACAGTCATTTCTACCGATGGATTCTTAGAATCCCAATCGCTGATAGGGAATAGGAGAAAACCACCCATTGGAACCCCATCTTGCTCCCACTCAACCCACGAATCCTCGACATAATGCATGAATAATTGCATATTCATCATGCCACTAGAATTAAGAAGATAAAGAGCCCTAATAACTTCATATGAAGAAACAGCGTCCCCTCCATCATCACTACCTTTTAGATTCTCTCGGAATCCACCATTATTAGCGCTTTGAAGCGCTAAAAGAAAATCAATTAACGCTTTCTCTCTAGTCGTATTAATGGATCTATAACCTCTGGAAGAGAAAGAAAATTGACCACTTTTCCTACCGTCAAATAATAGAACATAATGATTACTTATGCTCATAAAGCTGCAGAAAAGCAGGAAAATAGTAATAAATGAGATCAATTTCATATAAATCGCCTAGAATTTAGTACACTAACTATCGGGTTCTCTAGGGGACGTCCATAATCGTAGCTAAGAATCAAGTAAAAGTAAAAGCTAGTATATCCTAGCTTAACTCTCATAGCCTATCACTATTTTCCTGAAAATTATTTAAGAAGTTATATTAAAACGCCACTTATAGATTAATTATAATTTATTATTAATTTAAATCCCATAGTTTCGAAACGATTTAAGAAATAAGACGTATTCCTAGAAATAATTGGTTAAATCGCGTTACGAGAGACCTTCAGGACTTAGACTTCATAACGCTCCGTTATCGTAAGCTCTTTGAAACTGATTACTATTTTGATCTGATTTCTTTAGATTTTCTAGAGTTTCTTTGATTACTCTGTATGCTTTAATTGGGTCATCTATTTGTGAGACTGCTTTTTCGAATGGGCATAGATCTGTTTTATCTCTATTTAATATGTAGTTGACTAGTTTATCGTAATTGAATTCAATGTTATGTTTCCTGAGAACTTTTACTGCTGGTTTACTGATCATTATCGAGAATACGTATCTAGGTCTAAATAGCGCGAAGAGTAATGCTGCAGCTTTACCAACTACCTTATCTGCGACTAATGAACCATGGAGTTTCTCTGGTTTAAAGAGATCAATAGCTTTGAGTAGTGGTGAGATCCCAGAATCCTGACTCTTAAACACGACTTGATTATTCTGAATGATTACGATCGAGTAATTATTCAATAAAGATCTAAGATCCATAACGTATCCCAAGCCATAACTTTTTTCTGAAAAATAGATTTGGATGAACCTACTGGTTTTAAACTAAGAGTTATAGGGAGTGAAGATCCTCTCTCTTTGTTTTTATTAGCGGAGTTAACTCCTTAGTAGCAGTAACTACCCATATCCCGTATTTCTTAGCCTCATCCACAACCCCAGGCATGGCTCTAGCTCCGTATAAAACAAGAACCACATTACTCCTCAAGTAATCAGGCTTCATCTTGACCAGATATTTCACTTTCTTAATCAGTTCTCTAACCTTAGCTATACCGATTCTAACAGCTACTTCCCCAATGATACATAGGTCATCTACAGCACCATAAATATTAACCTCTATATCCCTATCATGCAACACTCCCAGATCAACATCAATACCATGCTTATTCCTTAGGAAATAACTAACAACCTCAGATGCCTCCTCCTCAAGAGAGATCGCCAGACGATCAACCACAATCCTGATATCTCGTATCTCCTTCATGATCTCATTAAACTTGCGATCATGCTCATCAAGCCTAGCAACAATCT
>JALWRR010000159.1 GCA_026993975.1 Promethearchaeati archaeon
TGTTTTAAAATTATGTCCTTCCAATGAATTACTTTTCCCATAATGTTTATGACGAGAGATGATATAATGTTCTCTGGAGACCCAGCTCTATAGATATGAATCAGGAGAATAATTAATTATAACGCAATTACGCTATGGGATATGCTTTTCCTTTACGATTAGTTCTATAAGAAACAGAGAATCGTTAAGAAGGAATTCTGGGCTAGTAGGATAGAAAAATTCTTATTGCGTTTAAAATGTTTTAAGTAATTCTATTTCCAATCTTAGAAATTTATGAATATCTTTGTGGTTGAGAGCGATGACTAGGTTATTTAGATTATTATTATGGTTCGGTATTCTTGCTCTAGTTCTAGCGTGGGTTATTATAGGTATCTGCTGGTACATTAATCCCTGGTTCATATTCATGAGACATGCTTTCAGTGATTTCGGAGGATCGAGAGCATCTATACCAGAGATCTATAATTACGGCTTGATTACAGCTGGATTCTTAGTTATCCTCTTCGGTTCAAGCATAGTATATTTCTCTAGCAATAAATTCGAGGTGATCGGCGGTTCTTATCTCGCTCTTTCAGGGATCTTCCTGGCTTTAATAGGGGTATATCACGCTGGTACACAGCCTCATGGTTTTGTTTCAGTGTGGTTTTTTATTCAGATGGATCTGAGCTTGATTTTGCTTGGAATAGGAATGGTTCAGAGGAAGCTTAAGTATGCTTTTAGCGTATTGTCTATCTCTATTCTATCAATACCTTTAGCCGAGATAGTAGATTGGGTGTGGGGATGGCCGAGTGCAGCAGTTATTGAAGCCTTTGGAATAATTATAATTGATATTTGCGTTATCTTAGTAACGCTAGCTTATAGAGAGACACTAAAGGATTCTCCAAAGCAAAGGATTAGTACGAGGTAAGGAATCCTTATTTCTAGGTGCTTAAATATTAAACATCTTCTTTTGCAATGCGTGGTAGAGATTAGGATACACAAAAGGGGTTTAAGTCAAAAAATATAAGGAAAAATTTCTATTTCTTAAAAGAAGAAAAAAGTTCTAGTCACTGATTTGCGTTAAAAAGGATTTGAAGAAATATTACTGGGACTCTTTTTTCTCTCGCAATTGATTCTAACGCGTCTGGAGTTGTTTCTCTCCCTAATCTTTCCTGCAACTCATTAATGAGTTCTTGATTTGATTTTAGATTAACAAGGATTTCATAAAGCTTCTTGAATCCTCTCCCTAATTCATAGAAAGCTATTATGCTTAATAGTTCTGTCAAGAATTGGAATTGAAGGAAAGCAGAGATAATACTTATGATTGTTATGGCTATGAGAAGTTCCCCGCCTAACTTAATTTCATTGCATGCATTTAATGATCCGAATTTTCTTAATCCGATACCCAAGTAAATAAAACCGAGAGCGAAAATAATTGTGACCGCTAATATCGCTAATACAAGAAAACCATACACAGAGATAGATGATGCGAGAGCCCATAAGCCTATAAGTGATATTATCACGAAGAGCGAGAATATACCGTAGCCAATTAGCTTTATTCCATAATTAATTTCATCAATCTTGGCTAATTCATTTATGAATTTCAAGCCACTAAAGAACGCTATAATAAAGAACCCGTATAAGATAATAATAAAGCTATTGATCAGGGCATTATTTCCCCAAGAAAATAGTATGATTACTAGTGATAAGATAGCTAAACTAATCAAGTTATTTCCAAACTTATTGATTTTAGAAATGGTTGTATCGAGGTTTTTATACATATCAATAGCCTCACGCTTACGTTGAAAAAGAGCTTATATATCGTATTATTGATAAAGAAAATATTAAAAATTTTTGGATTAAATTTTATAGCTTCTTAAATATCTTTCCTGCTCCTCCGTCAGCTTCTCTAGTTTCATACCCATCGCTTCTAGTTTCAACCTAGCTACCTCTCTATCAATCTCTAATGGTACCTCATACACCTTATTTTCTAGATTACTTCTATTTCTAATTAAGTATTCTACGCTGAGAGCTTGCAATGCGAATGATACATCCATTACATCGCTTGGGTGTCCTCCAGCAGCAACTAGATTAACTAGTCTTCCCTCTGCTAGTAAATATATCCTTCTACCATCTCTCAACACATATTCTTCAACAAACTCATTAATTCTTCTTTTACTCGTGCTTAATTCCTCTAGCGCCTCAATGCTTATTTCAACATTAAAATGTCCTGAATTAGCTAGTATTGCACCATTCTTCATTTTCTTGATGTGCTCCCCTCTAATCACATTTATATCACCAGTTGCTGTTATGAATATGTCTCCGATCTCAGCCGCTTCACTCATTGTTTTAATATCATAACCATCTAGAGCAGCACTTAGAGCTTTTATTGGATCAACCTCAACAATAATGACTTTAGCACCCATTCCTCTAGCTCTCTTAGCTATACCACTTCCAACATAACCATACCCAACAACTACAACGTTTTTACCAGCTATTAATACACTAGCAGCATTTAAGATACCTTGAATAGTACTCTGCCCCGTCCCATATCTATTATCCATTAATCTTTTTGTGTGCGCATTATTTACAGCAATCACTGGGAAAACAAGTTTCCCATCTTTCTCTAAAGCTTTCTCCCTAGTCACTCCTGTCGTTGTTTCTTCACAACCACCAATTATTTTTCTAGCTATATCTGGATGATTTTCATGAAGTCTAACTATTAGATCCCCGCCATCATCAATAACGATGTTAGGTTCGCTTTCAGCCACAATATCTATCATCTTAAAATACTCCTCTTCACTTTCTCCCCTCTTACCATAAACATGAATACCTGACTTAGCTAGAGCTGCTGCTACATCGTCTTGAGTTGATAATGGGTTGCTTGCGGATAGGAATATTTCTGCTCCAGCCTCCTTTAGAGTGAGCATTAATACAGCTGTCTCCTTTGTTATATGCATACATGCACCAATCTTAATGCCCTTTAATGGTTTATCTCTACTGAACCTATCTCTTATGAGAGCGAGAACAGGCATATGGTTCATAGCCCACTCGATATTTCTCATCCCTTGTTCAGCTAGATTAATATCTTTAACAATATAGCTTGCCATTTTCTAATCAACTCTCGACAAATATATGGATCTAAATATTAAATAACTCAATATACTTTTCTCGAATTTTAATCATAAGTATCGTTAATGCAGTTTCAATAATATGATATATATTTATAAGTGATAAATCATATTACTTTGATTAATGCCTGTTTCTTTAATGAAATAGGTTTCATTTGCGTTAAAGAGTTGTTTTGAATGTCAAGTAGAATATTAAAAATGCCTATAATTTCTGGATTAATTAAGGCTCATTTCCGGAAGAAAGCTAGGTCTTTTTATGAGACTGTTAGGAAGTGGAGTAAAGCTAGGTAGCTTAATTATATTAATGA
>JALWRR010000160.1:0-3272 GCA_026993975.1 Promethearchaeati archaeon
GCTCAGGTATATCTAGATTCTCGAAAAATACTTTCGATAGCTCGTAATCATAGTGCTGCCCGACATGAACAATTATGTGATCTGCTCTTCCACTAAGATAAGGTATGAGAGCTGATACTTTAACAACATTCGGTCTAGCTCCAACCACAGACATTATTTTCATTTCCTTATCCTCGATTCAGTTTTTCCTCAATTATTGTTTCAAAATCTAGATAATAGCTTTAAAATAATTTATCTAGTAATATATAATTATCGCTAAGTAAAGTGATCTTAATGAGAAAGACAGCGTTGATAATACTAATTATATTGATATTTTCACTTTTCGCGAACAATCAAATCAAATTAACAAGAAATTCTAGCAATGAGAAGCAAATTAGCATGAGTGAAGCTAGATTTAAGCACATTAGATTTCATTTAAAATCCCCCGAATTTAATTATGATATCCAGAAGTACCATAATTCAACAGAACACTACCTACTAGCCCAGAGGCTTGCTAAAGAGTATGGAGTCAACTTAAGCATTATTGGTCATAGCTGGGAGGGAAAACCAATATACGTGCTAGAGATAACTAAGGGGGATCCATCAAATAAACCATGGTTCCTAATAATTGGGTTGCATCACGCTAGAGAATGGATAAGTGCAGAAGCAGCATTCTATGTCGCAGCTTACTTCGCAAGCAACTATGGTACAGATGCAAACATCACTGATATCCTAAATAATGTAAATCTAGCTGTGATACCAGTCATGAATCCAGATGGATTAGATATCGCGCTATACAAGAATGAGTGGCATAGAAAGAACGCTAGACCAGTTGATGAAGACGGAGATAATCTAACTGATGAAGATCCACCAGAAGATACTAATGGCGACGGTTACATAAACATGTATTATTACCAGGGATACCCATTTCCACAATTCGAAGGGGTAGATAATGATGGAGACGGCTACAGTGGTGAAGACTGGATAGGCGGAGTTGACCCAAACAGGAATTACCCGTATGCGTGGGGAGAAGTCTATGGTGAGCAGGATCCGCAATCAGAAG
This sequence comes from Promethearchaeati archaeon, assembly GCA_026993975.1. GTDB lineage: Archaea > Asgardarchaeota > Njordarchaeia > Njordarchaeales > Njordarchaeaceae > Njordarchaeum. The sequence continues at coordinate 1,043 of JALWRR010000160.1, forward strand.
TGTATCAGGGGCCCGCGCCTGCTAGTGAGCCAGAAGTAAGGGCGATAATGTCGTACATGACTTCTCGCAAACCCATAGTGGCTATATCTCTTCACAGCGGTATCGAGAAATTATTGTATCCATGGGGTTACTGGGAAGGCCACTCTAATTTTGAGGAGGATCTCTATATCAATATTCTTTATGATGTTTACAAGGAAACAGGCTGGTCATTCCAACCAGCTAATCGTTTATATCCTGCTTCCGGTGTATGGGATGACTGGGCTTTCGGAGACTTACACTGCTTGGCGTTCACAGCTGAGATTTATGGTGATAGACACTGGCCAAAGTACAATCAGACAGATAAAGGAATAATTTATTATGGAGTAAAATGGATGTTTAATCCGAATCTAGAGACGAATCTAGTGAAGTTTAATCAAGTACTAGTAAACACTCTGAAGATGGCTGAGATAACTGCTTTACACGTTATAGAGATATCTCAAGATAATACAGCTCCAACAATACTCCTACCTAATGAATTACAGACATATCTAGAATCAGATAAACTCGAGACGCTTAGAAACAATACAAGATTTAACGTATCGATAATGGATCTCGAAAGCGGTATATTTGATGCTAAAATAATTTTAAAATCTAATCAAGAAACAGTAAAGGTCTTTGAGGGAAGCATCCCACTGTACAACAATTCATGGGTCCTAGCAATAAATAAAGAGAACTTAAGTGCTGGAAACTACTTAATTTACTTATCAGTAACCAATAGAGCTGGAAAATCAATAGAAATAAGACTAGGAGGATTAAATATCACCGAGGATGGGAAAGCCATTATTGATTGGGATCTCGATAATGATCACTTAGCAGATGCCTTCGAGATGCTTCACGGCGCTAATCCAGATAATCCTGATACTGATGGAGATGGAATAAGCGATGGAGAAGAATGGAAATCAGGAGGTTGGAGTGCAGTTTTATCTAAAAAGAGCGAGATAGGAACAATATATTATGTCATCGCTATAGCTATCTTCATTGCGCTAATCGCTGGATTCATTATTTATAGGAAGTATAAGGGAGGTTCCTAAATTCCTTATAATTTTTAATTAATCTTAGGTGCTTTTAAGCATTCGGAGTGAAACAGCAACTAAGAAAAACACTGTTTATCAATGGTTTTACTAGCTCTCTGCTTTTTAACCTACCCGGTTTTTAAATTAGTTTCTTATTTTTAGTCCTAAGCTATGAACATAATCAATATTTCCCCGATATTTTTAGTTCTAGAACAGAGTCTTCTTGCGCAGCGTAAAAAATTAGTGGTCTATCACGCCTTAAAAGTTGTAAAGTTAAATATGTATATAGAATTAATATCTTATTTGGTGTTAGTCTTGGCTGATCCATGGATCGAAAGAGCTGAAGATTTTTTAACTATCGCGAAGGACTCCTTAGAGAGAAAAATATATGCTTTAGCTTGCTTTAACTCTCAGCAAGCCACTGAACTATACCTTAAGGCAATTTTAGTTTCTAAGACTGGTTCCCATGTCTTCACGCATAGCTTAGTTGAGTTATTAGAGAGCATAGAGAGTCTAGGATTTGAGGTGCCTGAAGAATTGTTCGTTATAGCTGAAGCATTAGAATCTCACTACATAAAAGCTAGGTACCCTGCTAGGCACACAAAACCATATACTGAGAGGGATGCAAAGAGGTGTATTGAGTATGCGAAACAAATCATACGATTTGCGAAAAAAATTCTTGAGGGATAGATTCAAGAAATTAAAGGAGCGAGAAAAGATTTTTCAAACATTCTTGGAGACATTGAAAGAGATTCTTAACAAAAAAGCCACCATTGTTCTTATAGGATCAAGAGCGAGAGGGGATTCGGCTTTATATAGTGATTACGACATAGTAATATTCACACAAATGGAAGAAGAAAAAGCAAAGCAGGTAATTTTAAAAAAGCGACCAAGGGGTCTACCAATAGATGTTATAATCTTACCCATAGAGGCCATTAATGATAAGATAGTTAAACAAATGTTAATGGATGCAAAAATACTTTATGATGGATTAGGCTTGAAAAAACGCATTATAGGGATTCCCTAAATATTTAATAATGGGGTTTAGAAGTTTATTGTTTGTCATGCAAAATGATTTTAGAGCTTAGTCTTAGTGCTTTTGAGGAAATTAGGTAGGGCTAGGAAATATGAATGGGGTAAAAATTTTTTATATTGGTAATTTAGATGGAGAATTTCAA
>JALWRR010000160.1:3282-13131 GCA_026993975.1 Promethearchaeati archaeon
AATTTCAAAAAGACTTAATAGCTAATTTCAAGAAACATGGATTTGAAGTAATTGCTTTTTATGAGAAGCCACCTTTCTCTATAAAGAAGAAATTGAGAATTATTTATAAGATAGTAACATTGAGTAGAAAAGCCGATGTAATATTTATAGAATTCTTATCGGATTATGCTTGGATTGCATCTAAATTAAAGAAAATTATAAATAAGCCAATCATAGTAAGGTGCCATAGGGTCGAGTTATTTGAGTATCTTGAGAAGTATTTCGATAGAGTAAAATTCTCTCTGGATCGAGTAGATGCAATAATTTGTGTTAGTAAATTCATTATGAATAGATTATTTAAGATATTTCCAGAAGCAAAGTCAAAGAAAGTGTATCTCGTCTATAACGGCGTGGATGTAAACTTTTTCAAACCAATGAATATACCTAAATCATCAAATGACTTCGTAATAGGTTCTCTCGGTAACTTAATAAAGACGAAAGGCTTCAGTGAACTAATTGAAGCTGTAGCCGAGTTAATTTACGAGGGATTGAGAATAAAACTTAGGATAGGTGGATACGGTCCTTTATATCAAAATTTAAAACGCAAAGTAAGTGAATTAGGATTAAGCGATAGGATTCTCATTGAGGGCTATATTCAGCACAAAAAAACACCAGAATGGTACAATTCATTAGATCTCTTTGTTCTAAATAGCTTTATAGAGAGTCACCCCCACGTAATTCTTGAGGCAATGAGCTGTGGATTACCCGTTCTAGCTACTAATGTAGGGGATATCTCTCAGGTTGTAGATAAAGAATGGATCTATAATCCAGGGGATAAAGAGAGGTTAAAAGAATTAATCAGCAAAATGTATTCACTTCCAGAAAATGAAAGAATAAAAATAGGTCAGAGAAACAGAGAGAAAATTGTTAAGTTTTTTAACTCCGAAAAACAAATGAATCAAATAAAAGCGATTATTAATGAAGTTTTATCTAAGAAGGCTTGAACGGTGCTTTTATGAAACATAAGATCCTAGTTGTCACCGCTAATTATAAGAAAGCATACCCAGTGATTAAAGCAATCTCGGAAACAAACAATTCAGCTATTATTGCTTTTTATCATTTCTTTAGCTCATCAATATTCTCGAAATATGTCCATAAAAGATACGTTATTGCTAATCCCTATAGAAATGAAAGAAAATATATCAGTAACCTATTGAAAATTATTCATAACGAAGATATAAGCATGATAATCCCAGTAGGCTTCATAGATAACATTACAATCGCAAGGTATCGTCATTTATTTAAAGGCGTTATCATTCCTATTCCCGAATACGAGAAGATTTTAGAAGTCTCTAATAAACTGACTTTAGGGAGAATGCTTAAAAAATTGGGCATAAAGTATCCGGAGACATCACGATACGTTAGGAATAGACTCGAGGTTGATTATCCCGTTGTTTTAAAGGGTCTGTCTGACGCTTCGAAGCCAGTATATATCTTACATAAAACTGCTTTTAGAAATCTAAGTATTAGAGACTCAAAAACAATTGTTCAGCAATTCATAGTAGGTATAGGTCATGGCTATTTTGCTCTAGCTAAAGATGGGGAAATCTACTTAGAATTCTGCCATAAGAGAATAATTGAAGATCCCCCTATTGGCGGCCCAAGTGTAGTTGCTTGCTCTTACTATGATCCCGTATTAATTAGATTAGGGAGAAGAATTGTCAAGCACTTAAAATGGAATGGAGTCATTATGGTAGAGCTTAAAAAAGATGTTGAAACAGGAGAATATTATGTCATTGAGATTAATCCTAAGTTTTGGGGGAGTCTTGAACTATCTCAAGCTTGTGGTGTAGATTTTACTAAAGCATTAATAGATCTATTCCTATTGAATAAGAAGCCTAAGCAACCTAATAAGATCCCTAAAAAATGTTTTGCATGGATAGTCTCAAACCTGAAGTATCTTAAGTATGATTATAGAATATTCAAAAAAATAGCTTCTTTTGCTCTTAGAAATGGGTATAAATTCACAGATCTTCATTTTAATGATTTATCTGAATTATTGTATAACGTTATTATGAATGCTCGTAAGGTATTCTTTTCACGTAATAATATATTAAAAACTAATCGTAAAATTATCAGAAATAATATGAAATTATTTCTAAAACACATTATTGATAACAATATTAAAGCCCTAATATTTGATTTAGATGGTACAATAATAAAGCTGAATGTTAATTGGGGAGCTCTGAGATATCTAGCTATGAAACAAGGATTAATAAAACCCTGGCAATCTCTAAATGAAGCATTATTTCATTATATAAGGCAAAAAGATCTTGAGCTTTTTAATGAGTTAAATGATTTGATCAAAGAATATGAGCTAAAGGCTGTGGATAAGTTGAGGTTTGATAAAGAATTATGGGAATTATTCTCCCATATATATAAAATGGATTTGAAGCTAGGTATTGTATCGAAGCAATCAAGAGATATAATAGTTAGAGTTCTAGAGAAACTGAGACTTGAAGAATTTTTCTCTTCAGTGATCGGGAGGGAGGACGCGTTAATTAGAGAGACGCAGATTACTCTACATTTACAAAGATTTAATATGGATCCAGATGATGCATTGTTCATTGGTAATACTCTTCTAGATATAGCATCAGCAGCTAGAGCTGGAGTTTATTCAGTAGCGATAACAGACAATGTATATCATTTCTATCAATTTAACGCTGTGGGGAGAGCATGCTTTAAAACAATCAAAGATTTCCTAAATGTATTCTTAATTACAATTAATCATAAATCTAAATCTCAATAAACCGAAATTTTACCTCTAATCGAGCATGGTGATAAGAACTTGAATCATGACTCCTTTAATTTCGCTTTTCGCTGCTTTTTTAGAAACATATCTATGATTAGTGGTCTTGACATTAGCGAGATAAAGCTTAATGAAACGAATATTAAGATTACTGTGAATCCTGGTGTGGTAATAGATTTGGATAGAAATCTTATTGAACATTTAGTGAAAAGATTTATTAGAATCGAGGAAAAAGAAAGAGACTCTATGGGGAGGTTTCTAGCATCATTCAGTAAAGAAGACACATCCTTTCCTGAAATAGATAGCTTTATCAAAGAATTTATTAATCTTACTTTGGAGAAAGCGGTAAGCGAGGGAGTTCCAGTTATTCAAAAATGTTTATGGCCAAATAATAAAGAATTTGCTATAGCTTTAACGCATGATGTAGATCGATTGAGAGCGGGTTTAAAGTATAATCTATCAATCTTGATAAGACTACTTAAGAAAGGGAATATGAGGCTAGCGTTAAGGAAGCTCTTGGATATCTTAACGAGAATTAATCCCTGGGACCTAAGAATAGTCATGAGTATTGAAGAAAAATACAGTGCAGTTTCAACATTCTTCTTTCTCATAGATGGTAAGTCTAATTATGATGTGAAAAAACTAGATAAAAAATACTTAATTAGAATCCTTAAAGCTTTGAAGACAAATGGGTTCGATATAGCGTTTCACTCATCTTTCTCTTCTTTTGAAAAAATTGAAGAAATAATGCGAGAAAAAAAGCTTTTCGAATCCATGTTGGGAGAGAGAGTAATTGGAGTGAGACAGCATTACTTGAGGTTTAATGCTTATGAAACGCTAGAATTTTTTGAAAAAGCTGGTTTTAAGTATGATTCTACACTCGGTTTCCCAGATGAAATTGGTTTTAGAGCTGGAACATCATTCCCCTTCTTCCCCTGCTTAGTTAATAAAAAGAAAATCTCTAGGATACTGGAAATACCTCTAGTGATTATGGATACAGCAGCTTTAAAGAGATATAACGGTAAAATAAATCTTATTAAAGAGAGAATATTCGAAGCATTAGATATCGTTAAAACAAATAATAGTTTAATAACCGTACTTTGGCACAATAACTACTTTGATAAGTATACTAAGCTAGATTTTATTGAGCTATATGAAGAAATACTGACTTATGGAACAACAAATAATGCTTGGTTAACGAGCTTAAGAGACATATATGATTGGTGGATGAAGAGACTTAATGCAAAAATAGAATGGATTAAGAATGATAAGAGATTAAAAATAGCTAAAATAAATGGTTTTCAGAACTTTTGTTTAAGAATTGTTTTGCCAGAGAAATGGAATCTTCAAATTGGAAGCAATCTTATTAAGGGTGGTCAAACATTAAAGCAACCAATTTTCAATAATCAGATCCTAGAATTTGTTAGATCATGACTAATATTGAGTTGATTGACGTTGGAGGCGTTGCACACAGGTAAATTGATTGCTAAATGGGCTACAATCCTCACAATACTTGAGTACATAAGCATATTCGCGTTAATGTTATTCACTCTAATAATAATATCTAATCTGGGTCCAGCTAATTATGGTGTGTTCGCTATAGCCGCTGCGTATTACCCGATCTTCCTTATTTTGCCAGAGAACATTATTAACCTACCTTTAACAAGATTGATTTCATCTCTATGGAGCAATAAATCATTTAAGAAAGTGGCTAGATTAATTGGATTCTCTATTCTCTATGTACTCCTCCTAGTGATTGCACTGTTATCAATTTATCAACTGCTTGTATCATACATCTTAATAAATATATATAATAGGCCAGAGATCGTTCATTTATCCTCATTATTAGGTTTTATGATCTTTTTCTACTCGTACGCTAGCCTTGTCAGAAGCATTATTTTTGGTTTAAAGAAATTCAAGTACGTCGCTGTTTTGAGGATTATTAATGCAACAACATACATTGTGTGTATATTCATTATAGTTCTTCTTTATAACTGGTCTGTTAGATCTGTAATTATAGGTCTAATACTGCATGGTTTAACGTATTTTGTGTTTGCGATAATGCTTCTCTTATACTTAATCAGGAATACTGGGTTAAGTATCGTATTGAATTTCAGGAGAGAATACTTCAGAGAAATAACGAAGGAAGGTAGCTATTTTATTGCTGGTAGTTCACTGTATAACTTATTTACTAGAATAGATATAGCAATAATGCCTCTTTTCGTAAGTGATGTCATGATAGGTTATTACTCATTCGCTAAGAATTTAGTGATACGTCTGAGAGTGATATTTAACAAGCTAAATAGTATTCTTTACCCTATTTTCTCAGGTTATTCAAGCGAGGATTCTATTGGAATAGCTAAAAAATTACTACGCTATAGCTATCACTTCTCAATCCTCTATAGCGCTCCAATCGCGTTTTTCCTTCTATTCTTTTCAAGAGATGTCATATTATTTATTGACGTTTTTATTAGTGTGAGAAGTTATCTAGATTCAGCAATTTACCTAGGATTATTTAGCCTTCTATTATTAACTTTCGCTATATCATCGATCATCGTATCTTTTTACACAGGTATTGGAAAGCTTGATAAACTGCTGAAAGCGAATTCAATGCTAATAGTCTCGGGTCTTATATTAATATACTCATTAACAGAGTTTTTCGGTGCGCTTGGAACCACCATAGGTTATATAACTAGTCAATATTTCTCTGTATCTTACTGGCTTATGAGTGCTCGAAGAGATGGGCTTCTCTCCCTAAACGAATTGTTCAAGTCATCGTTAATCGCAGTAATGTTATCTATGGTTATGAAGCTTTCATGGAGCATGGTGAGTGGTTTCATTGGCTATTTGTTGGGTGTTCCATTAATTTTTATAATTTATTTAACGATAAATACACTTATCTATATGCTCTTAGACATAATAAGCGAGAATGATCTAATCATCATGTTGAAAATATCTAGGAATAAGAGATCTCTTAGCAAAATAGTAATGTTTATGATGAGGATCTATAAGGCTATAAAAAAAGATAAAAGGGTCGAAAATGCCAGAGAAACCATTGGTATCAGTAATAGTTCCAGCATATAACTGCGGGAAATTCATAGGCCAATGCTTAGAGAGTCTCGTAAATCAATCCTACGAGAATATCGAAATAATCATTATTTATGATCCGTCGAGAGATAATACACTAAAAGTAATCAAAAGATACAAGGAGAAATACCCAAAACTAATAAGAGTCTTTAAGCAAAGGAAAAAAACATCCCCAGCAATAGCTAGAAACGTTGGTATAGCGTTAGCTAGGGGGCAGCTTATTGCTTTCTGTGATTGCGATGATTATTTTAATGAGAAAAAAATCGAGAAGCAAGTTAATGAGATGCTTAATAACAAGGAGATAGGGTTAACATACACCGATGTAATTATAATAGACGAGAGCGGGAAAATAATTAGATATGAGAAAGCTAGGGAATGGAATTTCAATAATTGGATTAAAAAAAGATTTATTGCCTTTTCAAGTGTGATGGTTAGAAGGGAATTAATTACTAAGATCAAAGGTTTTAATCAGTCCTATGACACGTTTGATGATTTTGATTTTCTGATACGGTTAGCTAGAAAAACCAAGTTTAAGCGCATTTCCAAGTTTCTAACTTATTATAGAGTTCACTCAGCAAATCTCTCAAGAAACAAATTTAAATCAACGAGAAATAGAGTAAAAATCCTTTTGCATAATGGTTATATAAAACTAGCTTTATATGAACTATACAAATATTTTGTAAAATGGAATATTATATATAGATTATTAAAAATGGCGAAAGAAATTAAATTGAAAATGAGGTCTCTTCTGGCATAGAATAAAACTATTTAGTGCAAGATGATTTATTCGCACGAAAAACTTTAATACTAGAGGCCTTTAAATGCCTTCGAAAATAAAAATCAACAGTAATATTCGAATAGGAGTGTTAGGTGCTGGTCTAGCTGGGTTGTTTTCAGCATTTGTGTTACTTGATAAAGGAATTAGGAATGTAGAAGTCTTAGAGAAAGAAAAAAGCTATGGTGGTTTGCTTCAATCTGAGTTCATTAATGGCTTTACTTTCGATACTGGTGGAAGTCATATTATTTTTTCACGCTCAAAGAGCTTAATTAAGCTTATTCTCTCTTTCTTAGGTAATAACTATGTTTCTCATCGGAGAAACACAAAGATTTTTTTAAAAGGGAGATATATCAAGTACCCATTTGAGAACGGTCTTGGTGAGTTGGCTCCAGAGGATAAATTTTTTGCCTTATATGAATATATTAAAGCTTGGATACAGAGAGAGAAAGGAGAAATACTGGAACCTGAGAATTTCTTAGAGTGGATTCATTACTGGTTTGGTCGCGGTATTAGTGAATTATATTTAATTCCATATAATAAGAAGATATGGAAGTATCCTCTGGACAAAATGGGTTTAGATTGGGTTTCTGGTAGAGTACCTAGCCCTCCACTTGAGGACGTAATTAAGTCCGCCTTAGGTATCTCTACTGAGGGGTATGTGCATCAATTAAATTTCTTTTATCCTCTTCGTGGCGGTATCCAATCTCTCGCAGATGGAATAGCTTCAAGAATAAAGGAGCTCGGTGGCGAGATTATCACTAGTTTTGAAGTCAAAGAGATAGTAAGAGAGGATGATAAATGGATTGTTAAAAGTGCTAATGATGAGCGTGAATATGATTTCGTAATAAACACAATCCCCATTCCTAAACTAGTAAGTATTCTAAGGGATTCTCCATTAGAGCTGCGAAAAATCGGAAAGAAGCTTAAGTGGAATTCACTAATAGTGGTTGGGATAGCTGTGAATAAACCAAGGATAAAGGATTATCACTGGGTTTACTTCCCTAACGAAGCTATATTTCATAGGTTAGCATTCATAAGTAATTACAGCCCGTTCATGGCTCCAGAAGGAAAAAGTAGCATTATCGCGGAAATAACAGTTCCCTATAACGCACTCTCTAGCAAGGAGATAGAGTACTACGCTGATCAAGTAATAGAGGATTTAGTTCAATTAAAGATAGTTAATGAGAAAGACATAATCTTCACCAGAACCTGGACTTGGGAGTATGGATACGTAATTAATCACCTTAATTACCGCCAAGACATGGAATTTATCAAAAAATACTTAGATTCTATTAGTTTAATTTCTGTAGGAAGATGGGGGGCATGGAGATACTTAAACATGGATACAACAATAAAAAATGTGATTGATACATTAAATGCATCATTTGGGTTTCTCTATGAAACATAATATCAGTGCTTTAACACATTTATATTGCCCTCAATATTAAGAGTAAAAGTAGCTAATTCAGCTAAAAGAACAAAGATCTTATGCATTAGTGTAACTCAGAAACAAGTTCATGAGCTGTTTTCTCTACTGCTTCTCTACTATTCAGTCTTGGTACCCAGCCAGTATTCTTGAGCTTAGAGATATCAAGGAGCATGTATTTCACGTCACCGACCCAGCCACGGCCACCCTCAACGCCGCCAGTGAACTCGAATTTGGGATTCAAGCCCATTGCTCTCGAAACGATCTCCGCGATTTCACGTACGGTTATCCAGTCTTCGCTACCAACATTATAGACATCGAAAAGCTTATCGTTCTCACGGAAAACATTGAACAAGTGCATTGTGGCATCGATTGCGTCGGAGACATGAAGATAACTCTTCCTCTGGGAACCATCACCAAGAATCTCTAGACGCGAGGGATCACGCTTAAGCTTCATGATGAAATCATAGATAACCCCGTGGCGAAGACGAGGACCAATAATGTTCGCGTAGCGAATAACGAGGGAGCGGATCTTGAATGTGTGAGCGTAACCAGATATCAAGGCTTCGCAAGCAAGCTTGGAGGCACCATAGATCGAGATCGGTTCTAGAGGAGCGTAATCCTCGGGAGTAGGTATCTTTGAGGCCTCACCGTAAACCGTTGAGGAGGAGGCGAAAACAAGGTAACGAACCTTGTTCTCACGCATGGCTTCGAGGAGATTATAGGTAGCGACAACATTATTAGACCAGATATCCCCAGGATTCTGAGCACCAATACGGACCTCAGGGTTCGCAGCGAAATGAAAAACAACATTAATGTTTCTTAGAATCCCCATAATCTCATCTTTCTCTCTAAGATCTATCCTATAGAATTCTAAATTATTTCTATTAAGTAATTCTGTGATATAATTCTTTCTACCAGAAGCAAGATTATCTACTACGATAACTTTAAACCCGCTATTTACAAGTAATTTAACTAAATGGGAACCTATAAACCCCGCTCCTCCGGTGATTAAGAAATACATTAATCTAACCTCCTTTGGGAACAATCATTTTGAAGCTTTTGTATTTATTTAAGCGTTTCATAAGATTACTTTATGAAAAAATATTAGTGGGGATTATATTGCAAGGTAAAAAAACCATAACTTTAAGAGATATGATTAGTAGGGATGCTATAAATGTTGGTGTTGATGCGAGTGATTGGGAGGATGCTGTTAGGAAAGCTGGTGAATTACTAGTTAAGATTGGTGCTGCTGAGCCTAGATACATCGATGCTATGATAAAAACAGTCAAGGAGATGGGACCATACATCGTAATAACAAAAGGCATAGCTTTTCCTCATGGTAGACCTGATGAAGGCGCGATTAGACCAGCTATAGTTATAATTAAGTTAAGAAAACCAATAAATTTTGGTAATCCAGATAATGATCCAGTTAAACTCCTGATAGCTTTCACTGCCTCAGATGATAATTCTCACGTAAAAGCCATTTCTCAGCTAGCTGAAGTATTAATGAATGAAAAGAATGTTGAAGCTTTGCTTCGTGCAAATACTGTTGATGAAATATATCAAGTTTTTACAGCTGCTTTAAATAATATTAATAATTAATGATTGATTAAACATTTTCATTTTAGATTCTTATTTCTTAAATTTATTTATAATATTGATGTATTTTTAAGACTATGGATCGCCAGTGTCCTGAACCATTACAGACTATTTTAGCCTTTATCACTATTTTTCTTTATAACGCTTCTTAAGCCTCACCACATAACC
>JALWRR010000161.1 GCA_026993975.1 Promethearchaeati archaeon
AATACTGTCCATACCGATGATTATCGTAGCTATCGTGGCTTGTATGGCTATGATCATCGGAGTGTAGCTCACTCCAGGGGTGTCTATGCCTGCGGTGATAATCATATTAATGGCTGTGAGAGTCGTAATCTTTGCTTCGATATTTTCATGCTTCCTCGGCGTGGTGTTGCTAAGGATTGTCTCGATTTTTATGCTGCGTCGGCCACTGTTTGGGTTTGTCTCTATGTTTTGGAGCCTTGGGAGGCTCTGGAAGGCATTGAATTCGTACTTTTTAACTACCAACCCAAAAAGTTATAAGAGCGTAATAATTTCATCGGTAAGAGAATTTATCGTTTCTTCTTGCTATTCTTACCGTTAGCTCTACTGATATGTATTTTCCTTCTCTAACCTCTCTTCTAGAAGCCCAATAATCCTTGTTGGTGTACAACCATAATAAATCCATAAAATCCCTAATCAACTTCCTAACAAGAATAGATATCTTCCTAACAACTACCATAAAAATCAACCAATAATCATTAACTAATAATAGCAGATTAATGCTAAGGATGTAATAAGGTTAACGCATTGTTAAATTCTTTGACTTATAGAATGAAACTTATTTTCATGACATTTTGCTTTAATCCCTAAACTTTCCCTGATTGTATTATGATGGAATACTTTTCTTGAAGATACTTTGCTTTTGCGTTGAAACCGTATCGTTTCCATGCTTCTGTAGCTATTTTAAGGATATTGCTTGCCTCTTCTCTATACTTCTTAACATTGCTTTTGGTAATTACGTTAGATAGTACCTCAAGTATATCGTTTGCTATTACGGCAATTTCGTAATCATATTTTTTATCGTCAGGAATTCCAATTCTCTTGAATGCTAGTAAGATATCTACGTATTTTCTGGTATCATTGGGTTCTAGGTCGTTAATAATGTATTTTAGTGTGTCTGTGATTATTGATATCATTAAGCGAGAGACCTTTCCTAGGGCGAGTAACCACTTTAGAGCTTCTATCTTAAAATCTAAGCAGTATTTCTGGATTTTGATTTTATCTGGCTGGGGAATAAGGGCCTCGGTTAAGGCTGATAGAAATGTTAGAGAGTTTACGATCGTTACAACATAGTCATATGGTATAATACTGCGTAAGGACTCTAGTCTCTTTGGATCAATATTTCTGATCAAAAAATCCGTAATAATTATCGCTGAATCATTGATTCCGCTCTCTCTAACAAGAATAGGTATGACTGATGCTAGAACTGTAGATAATAGGTTTACTCTTCCTCTTAAGCGGTAACCCTCTACATCAATGAATCTAATTATATCTTCTAGCAAGTTATTAATTGTGTCCATTAGCCATTTCTTCTCCTTATCTAGTAGTAATTCATATAATTCACCTATAGCTATACTAGCGCTCTGAAAAACATTTGTTATTAATCTTACTGGAACTGGTAGTTGACGAGCGATAATTAGCCTGAAATACTCATTATAAATCGATAAGATTCGTTTTAAATACTCCTTTCTCTGAGTTATTGTTAGGGCCGGTGTCTGAGAAGCAAAGGATAGTAACATCATGTAGATATCTAGTGTCTTCGCGTACTTGAATAGGACTCTATTAACTTTATAACCCCGCGGAGCTAAACCAACTAATCTTTTTAATAATCCAGGCTTAATCACCTTTTTCAACTCTGTGAGGGACTCTTCAAGCATTGATTCATACTTCTCTAGCATTCCTCTTAAATCACCAAGCTCAGTATGAGAGTAAGCCCAATTAAGAATTTTCATCCTCTCTAATGGATATTCCACAATTTCCGCTATTACATTTGAGTAGTTCTCGAGAAACCTCCTTAGCTCCAATGCGAAATCAGGCGTCCATAAGAGGAAATCTCCCAGAAAAATAAAGCTTTTAATTAGGTTCTCTTTTGAGAAAGCAAAATCCTTCTCCACGCTTTTAAGCACTTCTAAATAATCCCTGAAATTTACTTCACCTCTTATTAATTTAATTTCTGTTTCAACGAGCTTAACCATAGGATCGTCATTATTCATGTTCTTAATAATTCTCTCTAGGAATTCAATTGATGGAGCGTAAGAACTATAAATCGAATTGGATATTAACCCCATCTTAACTCCAAACAATAGTGCCTCTTTATCCTTCCTTTTTAATGCTATTGAACAAGCATGAGCAAAATCCGCGTTAAACGTGAATCTTAAAGCATCCTCCATATTCCCTTTAGTCTCTCTATAGAAATCATTCCATACTTGATAACTCTCTTTCTCCCGCTTTGAGATACGTTGATACATATTTCTGGTTTTTTCTCTAATTTCTTCGGGAATATGCCTATTTATTGCACCCCATATCTCACTGACAATATCCTCATAGTTTATGTTGCTTCCATTAGATACATATTTATCGACTATTGCTCCTATATAGCCCCCTAAAACATTATCTACTATTCCATCAGCGCTCCAGATATCTTCACTCTCATCAATCTCCCGGGCAATAATTCGCAATAACGAGAAGACATACTCCTCAGCGGAACTAACAACAGCGAACACAATGTACTCCTTCTCTGTACGAGTCAAAATTATCTTGTTTTCCCCAAAATCTATACTTCTTATATCTTTCTCTCCTAGAGCACTAGCAATCGCGTTAAGAGCACTTAACAAACTCGACATCAAGATTTCCGCCGTCTTCTTCTCGGAGAAATACTTATAGGTAACGGGGATTCCACCTTGAGTTAATACGCCAATCATCTTAATCAATAAAAACACCACTAGCAATCCTAATAATATATTCCAATTAGTTAGCACCAAAACTTTTTTGTTATGACTTAACTAACTATTATCCTAGAAAAATTTTTTGAGAACATAGAGACTCATGCACTATCCTCTAGATATGCGTGAATACGAAAATCAATAAACAAAGAATTTCATCTAAAGAAGACTTAACTTGTTCTGAGATAGATCAATATAACATGAGACTAGATCATATTTCCCCCTAAATTTCACTTAATCTTAATTTTCTCAACTTTGTTAACTCTCTTGTTGCCGTAACTATCCATATACCTTTTTTCTCAGCTTCCTTTATCACATCAGGAAGTACTCTAAGGCCATATAACACAAGAATAATATTACTTCGCAAGTACTCAGGCATCTTCCTCTTCATGAATCTAACCTTATTTAACAATTCCTTAATCATCGATAATCCTAATCTAACAGAAACTTCACCGAAAACGCATAAATCATTTGAAACTCCATAGATATTAACTTCAGCTCTATCAAGCACTAATCTATCAAGTTTAATTCTCAGATTATATCTCGTCTCAAGC
>JALWRR010000162.1 GCA_026993975.1 Promethearchaeati archaeon
GCCTCGGCGAGTTTTTCGTTTTCCTAAATTTCGGTCCCTTAATGAGCTTGGGGGCTTATCTAGTTCTAGCTCAAAAAATAAGTTTAGAACCAATATTTGCGGGTTCTTTAACAGGAATCCTTACTGGAGCGATACTATTCATAAACGAATTCCCTGATTTCGAAGCAGATTCAAAAGCTGGTAAGAGACACCTCGTTGTTAGATTGGGTTTAGAGAAAGCTAGGTATGGCTACGCTGTACTTGTTTTATTACCTTATATCCTCCAGTTCATAGGGATCTTACTAACGCTTTTGCCTTGGACAACACTAATAACCCTTATTACATTGCCTCAAGCTTTAGGGAACGCTAGAATATGCTTACGTAATTATAGTGATCCAAAGAATTTATTTCCAGCAAACATAGGTACTATTAAACTTCACTTATTATATAGCGTGTTACTGATCATTAGTTACGCGATAATACCTTTTATTCCAATTAACGCTTATTTCACTTTTTATTCTTTGTAAAAACCTTTTTCATTTTCAGCAAAGATTAAGTGATGAATCATGCGGATTCAAGTAATAGTTGTACCAAACGCTAAGGAGAGCTATGTGAAAAAAGAGGGAGATTCTTACGTAGTGGCGGTAGATGCTCCTCCAGTAAAGGGGAAAGCGAATAGGAGATTGATTGAGATACTCGCTGATTATTTTGGAGTCAAAAAATCTAGCGTGAGGATCATTAAAGGTGAAAAACAGAGAAGAAAACTAATTGAAATAATTAAGTAATTAGTGAATCAAACAAACCGCTTTTTTTGGGTATCTTCGACTAAAAATGTAAGATATAATAACGAAAAACCTTGTACATAAGAAATATATTTATTTAATTAATTAGACATGGATTTAATTCTTCTCTAATTGGATAACTAATTGCAAGAAATATATCTAATGGGTTAAACATGATAGAAAATACCATTGGAAAAAAGAAGTGGCTTGGGTTTATTCAGATAGCTCTCCTCTATATCCTGCAGAATATGGATGCTTACTTATTGATACCAAATTATAACTTGATTAAAATGGATCTTGGAGTATCAGATGCTTACCTAGGTATAATAACAGGCGGCTACTTATTTTTCAATGGTTTAGCTGCATTAGCGTGGTCCTACGCATCTGATGCGCGGGGAATGACAAGAAAGTTGCTTTTAGCTAGTAGCTTTATTGCTGGAGGTATCTTAACAATCACTGTATCCTTATCAGTGAATCCTATCGAGATGGCTTTTTTATGGATTCTTGCTGGAGGAACATTGGGAGCTATTATACCTCTTGGTTTTAGCTTGATTTCAGATCTCTTCGAGAAGAAAGTTAGGACAAGCATATTTATGTTATGGTACACTCTTGGGGGAGTAGGATTAGCTATTGGTTATGGATTATCCCTATTTCTAGGCGTTATCTATAACTGGAGGTACCCGATCTATGTTGGGGGATTACTACTCTTATTGCTAGGTGCGCCAATATGCTTATTAATCTGGGAGCCTCCTAAAGGGTTCTCCGACATCAATAGTAAGCTCAGTAATAAAGGGGATTTCAAATATCCATATCGGTTTAAGCCAGAAGACTTAGGGCTAATTATCAGTAATAAGAGCAATATCTATGTAGCGTTGCAGGGAATATTGGGAACAATTCCCAATGGCGTGTTATTTACATGGACTGTTCACTATATCATTAGAGAAGCACATGCATCGGAAGTCGCTGCATCAGTTTTCTTGGGTATTATGAGTACTGGTGCTCTAGGAGGATTACTGCTATCGTTTCTAGCGGATAAACTCTATGAATTCAAATACGCGTATAGACCCATTCTAGCTGGTTTCTGTTCTGTTACTGAATCAATACTCTTCATAATTTTCTTCTCTCTTCCCCTCAAAATAAATATACAGTCTGACGACCCAGTTGAAGCAGCCTTACAATTATTCTCACTGATTAAGAGAGAACCCCTATTCATGATCGCCTTCATAACATTTTTTATAGCGATGTTCTTTAATTCCCCAGTAGGAGCAATAAGAAACAGCGTTTTATCAGACGTGAATCTTCCAGAGCATAGAGCTACAGTTCTCGCAGGAGTCAATATAGCTGAATTATTCGCTAAGTCACTCGGCATAACATTAGTTGGCTTATTATCTGATATAATAGGTAATCTAAGAATACCGATAGTGATAACGATGTTTGTATGGGTGTTCTCTGGAACTGCTTGGTTTATGCTATCTAGTTATTACGAAAAAGATTTAACAACTGTTAAGAATACATTAGAGGAAAGATTGAAAGGAAAGTAGGTGTTCGACAAATGAAAATAGCTATCCCTGTCGATAGAAATGATGATAATGCCAATGTATTTGAGCATTTTGGTAGGGCTCCTTACTACTGCATAGTTACTATCGGGAGTAATAAGGAGATAGAAAGTATCGAGTTTTACCCAAATCCCGCCGTAGATGAACATGAGCCAGGTGACTTACCTAGTTTTCTAGCTTCAAAAAAAGTGAATGTGCTAATAGCTATGGGAGTTGGTAGGCGAGCTATGTATTACTTTGATCAACTGGGGATAAGAGTAATAACTGGTGCAAGCGGTAGAGTAACTGATGTCGTTAAGAAATTCCTTGAAGGGAAACTAGAGAGCACTCCCTATGAACCGGAACACAAATGGCATGATCATTACTAAATAAAATTAGTTAAATGACTTATTTCCTTCTACATTTTTAACCTGAAAACAACAAGATAGTTCTTATCAAGCTATTTCCTGAATACCTACACTACCTGTTTTGGTAATGTTTAAATATGATCATGGGGAGACCATATATTGATAAGAATATGTGTATAAACTTTAATCTCACTTGATACATATTCTGTTAGAACCTTTTAAATCTTTGAGATTTTATGTGATGCAAGCGGATGAAAATTGAACATAGATGTAATAACAATTGCCAAAAATATTGCGGATACGATATATGATGAGCTTCCAGATGGGATAAGTGAATTACAAAGGAGAGAAATAGCTCAGAAGATCGCTATTGAAGTGACAAGTAAGATGTATAGTTCCAACAACAATAATCGGGATAATGCATGGTTTGAGTATGAGTTATGGTGCGAGTATGAATTAATGCTATCTAGCGATGCAAGAAGAAAAATCTATGAAATTCTACAAAACATAAAATAGAGAAATTTTTCTTTCGCTCTTATAACTTTTTGGGTTGGTAGCTAAAAAGTACGAATTCAATGCCTTCCAGAGCCTCCCAAGGCTCCAAAACATAGAGACGAACCCAAACAGTGGCCGACGCAGCATAAAAAT
>JALWRR010000163.1 GCA_026993975.1 Promethearchaeati archaeon
TTCTTTCAGTTCGTTTAATCTACCAATAGCTACGGCTTTAGACATGTTCGGTGACATTGATTCAATTGGTCCTCCGCAACAACTAGTGTTTAATCGTGATCTCATCGGTTCAATCAAGTTGATTCCAGCTTTTTTAAGCAGTTCTCTAGGTTCATTAATAATGTTTTCCCAGCGAGCGTATAAGCATGGATCGTGAATAGTGTAATCCTCTTTATCATCGCTGACTGGTTTTAATAACTCAGTATTACTTAGTAATTCCAAGTAATTTACTACCTCGTAATTAAAATCATCAATGTACTTTGGAAAAACAGTATTAAACATGTGGTGGGTATGCGGGTCAATAGTTATTATTTTCCTAACGTTATGTCTCTTCAAGATATTATTAACTCTCACAGCGTGTTGCTTAAATAATTCATCTAAACCCAAGTCATATAGCAAGGCTCCAGAATAAATATCATCCTCGTACAAGTAACCGAAATCAACCCCAGCTTTTCTCAATAATAAAGCTATAGATTTCAGAATCCTATATATTGGTTCTAGATCCTTATCAGAGACATGTATGAAGAGACCCGAGAACTTATCTAGCAGAGATAAATTACTATACATCTTTATTCCAAATCTCCAGAAACCAGAGTGCTCAGCTTTCTCAAGCAATTTAACCATGGAGTTTATATATGGTACAAGTTGATAAAGACAGGAAGTATAGAGTACTGTTTCCTTATCTCTAGGTAAATTAAGCTCCTTAGCCCATTTATGGCACTTATCACTATCTATAGGGAATGGGTAACCCGTATTAGTTAGATTTCTAATAATTATCTTAAAGACCGCTTGCAGTGGAAGCATGATAATCACCTATTTCCGCGAGATTACTGGAGCAATTTTTTCTGGTTCACCCTTAATTCTAATTGCTCCATGAGAGACAAGAGTTCTAAAAGCTCTAACAGCTTCAGCAATATTTATTTTAGCTGGACAATGAAGTGTGCAAGCACCGCACTCCAAGCAACTATATATCCCCTCCAGAGAAGCTTTTGTAACTAATCCATCGCGAAGAGCCATCCAAATTAACTGTATCCGGCCCCTCGGACCGTACTGCCTCCTAAAATTAGCATACCTAATAGTTGGGCAAGCGTACTCGCAAAAACCACAGAATGCACATCTAAACACCTCGTACTTGAGTTTACTCATTAATTCCTCTTTGCTCTCCTTCAGGATTAAGCTCAAGTCAGGATCCCTCCTATACTAGATGACTTTTCCTGGGTTCAGTATGTTCTTTGGATCAAAAATCCTTTTTATTTCGCGCATTAGTTCTAAGGCTTTCTCTGATTTCTTGTACTTCATCTCCATCTCTAATCCTTTCTTCTTATGTAACCCGATGCCATGTTCAGCGCTAATCGTACCCCCCATCTTTAATGCAATTTCCATTATCTCATCAAACATTTCCCAAACTTTCTTTTTCGCTTCTTCATCAGTAGCATCGATCCATGTGGTGGGGTGAAGGTTACCGTCCCCAACATGACCAAATATTGCTAGAGGCAAACCATATTTCTCTTCAAGTTTCCTAAGCTGCTTAACTGTCTCTGGCAACTTAGTCGGTGGAACAGCGATATCCTCGATTAAAACAAGGGGTTTCGATTTATCTGGGCTCATTGATTGAGCAGCTAACTGTATCGCAGATGGATAACAAGCTCTTCTTAAATCGAATATCCTTAGTTTCTCAGCTTCTTCTTGTGATGAAGCTTTCATTATGTTTGATGCATTAGCTGCCTCCATGCTATCAGATAATATCTTTATATACTTTTCAGCCACCTCCACTGGACCGGCAACGCTAACAATAAGCATATTACCCCTAACATCCCAATCTAAGTTTAGGTTCTGTTTACCTATCTCAACTGTCTTGGCATCTATGAACTCCATAGCGTAGGGAGCTATCCTAGCTTTCTTTATGCTGACAACGGCTTCCATGGCTTTCTCTAATGTCTCAAAGAATCCAGCGACAGTAACTATATTCTCTGGGATAGGAGTTATCTTGAGTGTTGCCTCAGTAACTATCCCTAGAGTTCCTTCACTACCAGCGAATAATCGCACTAAATCATAACCCTGCCGACACTTCGTGGTTCTACATCCAACACGAATAATTGTTCCATCCTTATCTGGTAAGACAACCTTAAGCTCCATTAACCACTCTCTCATAGTTCCATATAATGCTCCCCTTAATCCCCCACCACCAGCAGCTATTACTCCTCCAACAGTCGCTGCTTTCATTGAAGCTGGATCAACAGGAAACATGTATCCCTCTTTCGCTAATGTATCATTAAGCTCTATTACTCTAGCCCCAGCTTCAGCGATAATGTAGCTATCAACAATACTATACTCCTTTATCTTCTTCATGCGATCAAAACTAATAACTATACCGTGGTGCTCAGGAATCGTTGCACCTGCTAGATCCGTAGCTGAGCCCTGGGGATAAATTTTTATGTCATTCTCATAAGCGAACCTAACGATCTCAGATATCTCCTCAGTTTTCTCAGGAAAAACGACTGCAACGGCAACACCTTCAAGCCCTGAGGCTTCCTTAGAATAAAGTCTAATTGCTGCTGAATCAGTCTCTACATATTCTTTACCCACAATATCTCGTAACTTAGAAATAATTTTCTCTCTCGATAATTTACTCAAAAACAGCACCTTACCTAATAATTTAAGGCATGGCAATATAGGTTCATTAGATAAAAATACATAATAATAATTGATATATGTTTAAGAAATATCAAAATAAATCTCTATAGAATTAGAAAATCACTTGCTTTTCTTCTCTTCTTTTTTAGCCTTTTTCTTCACGTAAGGTTTTAATTTGCCCCGCAGATAGAATCTTAAACCAACCATGTAGACGCTGTAAAAGAAGAATCCATAGAGCAAACCCAGCAAAATAAAGCTTAGAGCCATACCGAATGGATGCAAAAAGTAGATAGACACCATCGAGAAATCATTGAGTATGATTGAGGAAGCAATATCACCGATCACATAGGAAGCTCCATAACCAATCAACCACCCAGTAATTATTGGGACTAGAGGGTACTTGTGATGCGATATTTTTCTCGGAAAAACACCATAAACGATATCCAGGATGTACCCAAAGAACACCATAGGTAAGAAATGTGTCAGGGACCATATCAATGAACTATAAGTCAAGTATCGCATTAACAAAGCCATTAACAAAAATAAGAGGAGAGGAATAGCTGCACAAATAGCGCCGATCCAACGAATATAAATTAATTTAGGAGGAGCTCTAAACATCTATAAACCACCTACT
>JALWRR010000164.1 GCA_026993975.1 Promethearchaeati archaeon
CCCGAAGATGGTTTCCTTTGCGAATTCTTTATTTGTATGAAGACTGTAGAAATCGCCGCTCACACCTGCAAAATTAATGATATCTGCATCTGTGACTGTTCTTCCAGGAGTCTCAAACTGAGTACCTATTTGGAAATCCTCAAAATAGAATGGTTTCAACATGTTTATTCACCGCTTACCTTTTTGGAATATGTCTTTTTAATGAGGGTATAGTTGATTTTTCCTACAGGTGTTTTTGGAATTTCATCAACTATCCAGAGGTATTTAGGTATTTTATACCCAGCAATTATTTGCTTTAGAAAACTCTTTAATTCGTCAAGGGTTAGTTTAGTGTTGTCCTTTAGCTTGACTACAGCGGCTACTGCCTCACCCCATTTCGGATCAGGAACTCCGAATACAGCTACATCATCTACTGCAGGATGTTGTCTAATGGCTTCTTCCACTTCTGTAGGGTATACGTTTTCACCTCCGCTCTTTATCATGAACTTCTTTCTTTCTATGAAATAATAGTAGTTGTCTTCATCTCTGGTGAATAAGTCTCCAGTTCTTACCCATCCGTCGACAATTGTTTCCTTAGTTTCATTTGGTCTATTCCAATATCCTGTGAAGACTATTGGTCCTCTAATCCGTAACTCGCCTACTTCTCCGGGCTTGGCTAATGATCCATCTTCTTTTACAATTTTCGCGTCCGTGAATAGAGCTGGTTTACCTATGGTCATTGGTTTGTTCTTACTTTCATTCGGTGTGTAGAACAAATTGGGGCCGGCCTCAGTCAGACCGTATCCTTGGAAGTAAGATTTTCCTTTATCCCAGTATGCTTTCATCAGCTTAAGTGAACTCATTCCTCCTCCGCTCTTAAAGAAACGTACGGATTCAAACTTAGCCTCTTTGAATTTCTTCGATTTCGTCATGGCAAAAAACATTGTGGGAACTGCTATGACTACTGTGCATTTTTCTTTTTCTATTATATCTATAGCTTCATCTGGATCAAACTTTCTGGTTAGTATTATTCTTCCACCTATTAGATATAATGGAATAGTTATAACATGCCATCCTCCGCTGTGGAAGAATGGAAAGAAAACTGGTGCAATGTCCTCGGGTGTTAGCCCCCAACTTAGAACAGTATTTATAGCATTATAGAGGGTTTGCCTGTATGATATTATTGCAGCCTTTGGTCTTCCAGTGGTTCCACCAGTATAGAGAAGCATTTGAGGGGATTCAAGTTCCAAAGAAGGTTTCTCCACGATAACCTGCCTTCGCCTACCATTTAGTTTTCGTAATTCTTCTATATCAATTATTGCTTCCGGCTTATGTGTAGCTTGATCAATCGAGTGTTTTAGTAATTTTTCTAGTTCAGAATGATAAAAAACAATTTTGGGTTTTACATCGTCAATCATAAACGAAATCTCTGAAGGTGATAGCCTCCAATTTAGAGGTGCCAAGATGAATCCTACTTTTGGAGTTGCTAGAAAGGTGAGTAGATATTCAGTACTAGTATACGATAATACCGAAACTATATCTCCTTGATTTATACCGTATTCCATTAGTTTGATTGCTATGGTATTAGCCAAATTGTTCAATTCCTCGTATGTATATGATTCCCTTTTACCCCATGAGTAGTCGACTACTGCGATCCTCTTTGGCGTGAGCCGTGCTCTTGACTCGGCAATATCGAGAAAATATGATAATTTAGTGTCAGGAATATTATTTGTCAAATGGCGATTCACCATTCAATAAAGCTTTGTTAGAACAATTATTTATATCTTGCTAACACGAATACAGGAAAGGATAGTAAAGTAGGAAAGATGTGAGTGACATGGGTAAAAGACAGGCAAAAAAGATTGCAAATAGGCAAAAAATTATTGATGCATTCTCTGACCTAGCCTCTAGAAAAAGCTACTTTGACGTCACAATCGGTGATATAGCCAGAAAAGCAGGTATATCACCATCCTCATTCTATACCTACTACGAATCAAAACACGATCTACTCCTTAACTATATGGATAACTCGATAACTGAACTCGAAGGAATTATAAGAAACTCAACGGAAAAAATGAAAGATCCTTCGTCAATAATACGACACTTGATATATACATTATCCACACTGTATAATAATCAACAACTTAGAGGTTTTTATAGAACCCTACGGGAACTAGAGTTCGTGGATATACAAATAGCTACAAAATATTATACTAAGATCCTAGAACTCATAATGGAGACAATTGACTATCCTTTATTAAAGAATGAAATTAAACCTACTCTAACCCTAACGATTATAGGCTGTTCACAATTCATTCATTTATTCCGAGATGTGTTTCATCTCCCTGGAAATAAGTTGCTCGACATTGAAGTTGCAGGTGACCTACTATTAAAAGGATTAAGTACTAATGATCATAAAAAAGACCTTTCCACAGTCCAGAGGATTGGAAATCAAGAAGCTGGAGAAATAGAAGTTTTAGCAGAAAGGTATAATCTTTATGAGGAAGTAGCGAAAGATAAATCCAAACAAAAGTTACTAAAATCCTCTCTTAACCTTCTTTCCACTAAAAACTTTAGGGAGATAAAGGTCTACGAAATAACTGAAAATGCAGGATATGCTGTAGGTATGTTCTATAAGATCTATGAAAACAAAAACAAGCTTTTAGAAGATCTAATTAAAATCATGAGTAAGACTCTAAGAAGATATCTAAAGGAATGCAGCTCTGAGGCACCTACTCCTCTAGAAAAAGAGCTAATCGGAATGAAATGCTTCCTCAAATTTGCAGCTAAAAACGCCAAAATCTATAAAATAGTCAGAGAATCAGAATACATCGATCCACAAATAGCTGTATCTTATTATAAACCGCTCTTAGATAGATACATAAAGAGACTCTCGAAAGAAAGATCGAGAATATTAACATACAATCCAGAATCGTTAGCTATCTCACTAATAGGTATAAATCACGTAGCCGGAATTATGGGCCCGATCCTCAACATATTCACTATAGACGATATAATCACTAACATGACGAAACTACTTCCATACGGATTACTCCGAAATGGACTAATAGCATAATTAGAATTCAAATTTTTATCCACTCCTCTGTTTCAACACAAGACGAATAGTTTCCTATAATATGTCGAGGCCGAAATCATTCAATATGTGCCGGAGTCTCTTCATTTCTTTCAGAAGGATCCTCCCCTTTTCAGTGACCACGTAATTCATTCTATTGTTTACGTCTATCTTCCGCAACAGATCCTTTGATTCTAGCAAATCCAATATTTTGACTAGTCTATCATAAGGTAGATTCGAGTAT
>JALWRR010000165.1 GCA_026993975.1 Promethearchaeati archaeon
GTATATCTCCCTTATATTATTTTCTTCTAGAAGTAATTGAATTTTTTTTCTAGAATTTATTTTTATTACCATGAATGTTTTTAATAGAGATATGAAATATTCAGTAAGATTTACTGTATTATCGATTTCTAGTCCATTTACTTCTAATACATTGTTTAACATTTTACAGTAATTAAGACTTTTTTCTAGCGCATGTTTTTTTCGCCACGAAGTTACAGTGAAACCTATTATACTAGTAATCTTACCGAAGGATAACTTATGTAGTATAAGGAAGATACTAGAAGCATTTTTCTCCGATAGCATTTTAGCAAGAATATTCATCCTATTTAACGCGTCTAAATAAGATTTTTCGCTTCTTTTTTTCACTGGTATTAGGCAGATAGCAATATAACGGAACATTATTGTTTTAAGTATAACAATTAGGGATCTTTCGACATCCAGTAGCTCGAAATTATTGTTCCTGACCGCTCTCTTAACTTGTACCTGCTGGATCCTACCAATTGTTTTTAATATAGTAAAGATCAATATGCCTAGCAATACAAAAATTAACACGAAGTAATAATAAATGGGACTTAAAGCGTATTCTAATCGATAAAAGGTAATAAGCATTACATATCCTCTTAAAATTAGTTTTAATACAAATTTTAAAGAACATATAATTACTCAACTATTTAATGTAGCAAAACTAGGTTCCTTTAACTTAGGAGAAGATGAAGTCAAATGTTTCTAATAATCTTTGATGAGAAGTTACAGAGGGACGTAATAATTGCAATGGACAAGGATAATGCTCTAATAAAGAAGATGTATGAATCAGTTAAAGAATGGATTGAAACGATTTACCTAAAAGATTATGATCTGCCCGCTAAGTTTGCATCAAAAGTTTTTATTGGAGATTTTTGGGATTTTGCAATGGAAGTTAGAGTACCCGCTGCGCTCTTTCAGATATTGATTGATATATTGAAGGTTCCACTCTGGGTATCCTGGGCTGATATGGAATTGGGTTCCGATATTATTCGGCTAGTTATATTATATTCATCTAGCTCGAAAGTTTCTGGTATTCCCGGGAAAGTTGTTGTTGCTCAATTTAGCGATGATGACAGGGTAATAAAAATGACTGATCCTAAATCAAATAAGAAGACAGCTATATCAACTTTATTTGGAGGGGTGGCAATCTTGTATACTATCAAGACAAAATATATGAAGGAAAAAGTTAATGTCAACGAGATATTAGAGAAATATAACAAAAAAGTATCGGAAATAATAAATGAGATCGAGAAAAGTGAAGAAGAAAGCGCTTTAACAGATCTTGAAACAGAATTCACCCAAGGAGGTAGTGAGATTAATGGTTAGATATATTTTAGAGATTGTCAAAAAAGTTCTCCTAAATGAATTAGAGAAAGCTATCAAAAAGAATTTTTCAGTCTTACCCAGAAACATAGAAATATCATATCCAAAAGATAGAAATCTCGGCGACATAGCTACTAGCGTAGCATTTCAATTAGCGTACCTAGAAATAAAAAACAAAAAGAAAGCTAGAGAAGCAGTCAATAAATATGCTGCTCAAATAACTAGCGAATTACAATTATCAAAAATCCCTTATATATCAGAACTACGAGTAGTGAATGGATATATTAATGGATACTTACAATATGACAGATTTACAAGAGACGTAATTAAAAACATTCTAGAACTTGGAGAAAGCTATGGAGCTAGAGAAAAGAAAGGCAAGAAAGTGGTAATTGAGCATACAAGCGCCAATCCAATACATCCCTTACATGTCGGAACAGCTAGAAATTCAATATTAGGTGATTCGATTGCGAGGATATATCGTTTTATCGGATATGATATAGAGAGAAGATTCTATGTAAATGATGTTGGGAAACAAGTAGCGTATCTAGTCTACGCTTACTCCAAAATTAAAGATAAGGTCAATATATCTGGTAAACCCGATCACTGGTTCGGTTCACTATACTCACTAGCTAATGCAATAATAGAAGTAACAAAAGGTTTAATAACTATAGAATCTCTCAAAAGAGACCTAATACAGCAAATTCTAAAGAAAAGAGTCAAATATGAAGCTAGCAAAAATGAATTAGAGGCGCTCCTAATTAAGCTCTATAAGATAGAAAGATACAGCGCTATAGACTGGATCAAAACCTTAAATTCAATTATAAATGCAATTAAAGAAGAAAAAGCAATCGAATCCATTGATAAAGAAATTAAAGAGAACATAACTAAGCTTCACGAAGCCTTAGAAATAACAGTTAAGTGGTTAAGAATACTAAGTGATCTTACTCTGAGATGGCCTACCCTTAGTAAGCTAGTCTTACGTGAATTAATAAATGAGAACGATATAGAGAGGAAAATCAGTGAGTTAATGAGGAAATATGAGAGTGGCCAAGACAGGGATGTGAATAATCTATTTCATGACGTGTGTAGAAACGTACTTGAGGGAATAAAAGAAACATTATCAAAAGTAGATATAGAATTTGATAGATTCGATTGGGAAAGCGAACTGGTTAGAAGCGGAATTGTATCCCGCATAATCAATGAGCTTTCTAGACGTGGATGGGTAATAGAAGACGAGAACGGAGCAAAAATACTCAATATAAAAGAAGCATGTAAGCTTGAGGATATACGAAGAATATTCGATATGAAAGAGTTCAAGCCAGATACTCTTCCACCAAATCTAGTTCTAATAAGAAGCGATGGAACAACCCTATATACAACTAGAGACATAGCTTACGCGGTATTAAAAGGTAGTGACGAAACAGTAGAGAAAGTCTTTAACGTTATAGGAAAAGATCAAGAATTACCACAGAAACAATTAAAAGCTGCTTTATATCTAGCGGGATATAAAAATATTGCAAAAAAGATAACTCATGTGTCATATGAACTAGTTATTTTGCCAGGAGAGAAACTATCTGCGAGGAGAGGTCGATATGTTACATTTGATGAGATAATAGATGAAGCTATAGAAAGAGCTCTAGAAGAAATAAGAAAAAGAAGAAGAGATCTATCTCAGAAAGAACAGGAAGACATAGCGAAAGCTGTAGGTGTAGGAGCGGTTAAATATGCATTAATTTCAGTAGCTCCCGAAAAAATAATAACTTTTGATTGGGCAAGAGTTATTAATTTTGAGCAAAATAGTGGGCCATTTCTTCAATACTCGTACGCAAGAGCAACATCAATACTAAGGAAAATAAACTATGATCTTCCAGATCCAGATCAAGTGAGATATGAAGTCTTAAAAAATGATGTGGAAAAAGACTTGATCTTTAATCTAGCTAGATTTCCAGAGATTATTCTAGAATCAAGCAGGAAAATAAGACCAGATATAATCGCAGATTACGCAAACAAGATATCAATTTTATTCAATAGTTTTTACCAACGATATCCAGTGCTAAAAGCCGAAACAGAAGACATCAGAAAAGCAAGACTATTACTCGTGGAAGCATTCAGAGTAATCCTTAGAAACGCAATGAATCTACTAGGAATAAAACCAATAGAAAAAATGTAATGTGTTAAAATACCTATTTTTCTTAAATCCTCATAAAACGATCATTATTTTTTAGCAATCTTGTATCTGAAAGTTAATTAATCCAAAAGCGCTTTACCAATATCTAAATAAAAATATCAAGCGCTTAAGATCAGAAATGTGTAACTTGAATTCTTTAAGGATAAGCACATAAGCATAAATATTCTATTAGATATCTAATCTAGTGGATTTGCTTAGAAAATCGCTATAAATTGAAATTATGCGAACTACAAAGATTATGATCAACATAAGAAATAACGTGGTCCTTAACTAAAATTCTAAAAAAGTGTAGTAAATAGACTAGGATTACTTAAAAGTACAGTATAATTGCCTTCATAAAAAGCATTAAAAATGATTATGTATGTATTCATTGATTCCCTATACTGTTCTTAGTACTACGTCTGGTCCTACTTCTCTCCACTCTTTTTGCGTAACCACGATTTTCTTGAATGCTGGTAATGAGGATAATATTGCTCCTCCTATCCAGACGGCATACTGCCTTATCTCAGGAGCCTCCACTCTAACTTTATCTCTAGCAGCCTCAGGAACAAGCTCTTTAATCTCCTTCTCTAACCTCTCAGCATAATTAGGGATCAAAGTATTACCACCAGACAAGATAATATTACTGTACAATGAAGGCCTAATATCAATATCAGTAGCCATAATAGCATCGTACACTAACTCATCCAAAGGATTATCCTCCAAACCAATCCAAATGGGATGATACATAACCTCAGGCGCCTGAAAACGCTCCTCAACCAACTCCAAAACACGACCATCAGGCAACAAGTAAGTCGCAGCAACAGCCTTAGGCATCCTCTTAGCCTTCTGCAACTCACCCTGATAATCCAAAGCAAAATAACACAACTTCTCCTTAATCTCCCTAACAATCTCCATCTCAGCACTAGAACGGAAATAATAACCACGAGCAGTCAACAACTTAGCCAAATACTCAGTAACGTCTCTTCCTGCTAGGTTTATTCTTCTTACCGCATGCCTGATTAAGAATCCTTCCTGAATAGGCACCACGTGCGTGACGCCGTCTCCAGAGTCTACTACGAGTCCTGTTACTTTTCCTGCTGCATATAGAGCTAAGATTGCCTGTGTTGCCACGTATAGTGCTGGTACTCCGAATGATTCGAATAGGATTTCAGCCATTCTTATCCTATTTTCTTTTGGTGCTAGGGGTGCTTCTGTTACTAGTAGGGGTTGATCCTGTGGATTGACTCTGAGTTCTTTATAATAAACGTGATGAATTATTTTTTCCCAGCTTCTCCAGTCTGTTATTATTCCGTGTCTTATTGGCCATACTAGTTTCATTACGCCTCTCATGTGTACGGCTTCTCTGCCGACATAGAATTCCATTGCGTATGTTTCTGCTTCAGGCATCACTACATCGTACTTGGGGTATCCTACTACACTTGGAAAGACGCTTCTAGGCCAATCTTCGCCTGCAAATCCAGCTTTGGTATAGCCCGTTCCAATATCAATAACTACTGCCTTATTTTCTAGTTCGGGGATGCTTCCCATTTTACTATCACCATGATGTTAGAAAAATTGTTTAAGAATATCTCAATGAATGATGTTTTTCCTTATTTAAAAAATTCACTTTTTTGATTGTATATTAAATGATTATGATTTCTGAGTAATATTCCTCTCTGAAGCATATTGATAGCTTTCCTAAAATTCTTTTATCAATGTGGAAGTATTTACTTAAAGGTTTAAGGCTATCCATCCATTTATTCTTAATGATGTTTCCTCATTAGGTGATCTTGTTTTGAGTGCAAAGAAAATTAATGTTGCGATTTATGGCCTCGGCGCTATCGGGGTTTTAATAGCTAGATACTTGAGAGAAAAACACTGGGTTTCTCTTGTCGGTGCGATTGATATTGATCCCTCCAAAGTTGGAAAAGATGTCGGCGAGATCATTGGTGTTGGTGCTTTAGGAGTTAAAGTTGTTCATGATAATGAGGCCCTGGAATTCCTTAAGGATTCTAATGTAGATGTAGTTGTTCATACTGTTACTACTTATTTAGATAAGGCGTTTCCACAATTAGAGAAGGCTATTAGAGCAGGAGCTAATGTTGTTTCGACGTCTGAGACTTTAGCTTACCCGTGGTATCGATTTCCTGAGCTTGCAGATAAGTTGAATGATTTAGCTAAGAGAAATAACGTTACTGTTCTAGGTACTGGAGTGAACCCTGGTTTTATTTTTGACACCCTACCCGCGTTTCTATCATCTGTTTGTGTAAGCGTGAACAAGATAAGTGTTACTAGATCAATAGATGCGGCTAAGCGGAGGTATCCATTTCAAAAAAAGTATGGCTTAAGTTTAAAGCCAGATGAATTCTATGAGATGATGGAAAAAGGAGAGATCACTGCGCATGTTGGTTATGCAGAGTCGATTTTATTGATTTCTTCTATGCTTGGAATAAAAATAGATAGGGTGGTAGAAAAACAAGAGCCTGTAATAGCTGAAAAGCATGTAAAAACGCAGTATTTTGATATACCGAAAGGGCATGTATCTGGTATCAGGGGGC
The DNA here is from genome assembly GCA_026993975.1 of Promethearchaeati archaeon. GTDB lineage: Archaea > Asgardarchaeota > Njordarchaeia > Njordarchaeales > Njordarchaeaceae > Njordarchaeum. The sequence continues at coordinate 6,079 of JALWRR010000165.1, forward strand.
TGGGAATTGGCTATGTTAATGATAAAGAATTTATTCGATTGGAATTAATAGCAAGCGTCGGGAGAAGCGACTATGATGAGATTGTTATTGATGGTAATCCACGTTTAAAATGGAGGAATGAGTACGGTACTTCGGGAGATATTGCTACTGCAGCTATGGTGATTAATGCTATTCCTAAAGTAATCGAAGCTGGTCCTGGTCTAATAACCATGAAGGATATCACTATTCCAACGCTTAAGATCAAACTATAGGGGAGAAAAATGTACGAAAAAAATACGGAAGGATCAAGGGAATTGTTCGAAGAAGCAAAGAAATATCTCCCAGGCGGAGTCACTTATCATATCAGGTATATTGAGCCGTATCCTTTTTATGTTAAGAAAGCTAAAGGGAGTAGAATCTGGGATGTGGATGGGAATGAATACACAGACTACTGGATGGCGCATGGAGCAGCTATATTAGGGCATGGATATGAACCCATCATAAATGCTATTAAGGAGCAATTAGATTATGGTATTCATTTTGGTTGGTGTAATGAATGGGAAATAAAATGGGCGAAAGCGGTAACTGATTGGTTTGGTTTAGATAAAGTGAGACCCTCAAATAGTGGAACAGAAGCAAATATGTATGCGATTAGGCTAGCTAGGGCATATACAGGGAGAAGAAAAATTGGTAAATTTGCAGGAGGTTGGCATGGTGGTTATGACGGATTGCATAAAGCTGTTAGTTACCCATATGATAAGCCCTCTTCTCTCGGCCTAACAAAGTGTGTGCAAGATGATATTATTGTTCTCCCATTTAATGATCTTGAAGGAGTATATCAGAAAATTAAGAATGAGGAGTTAGCTGCGATAATTGTTGAGCCAGTTTTAGGAGCTGGAGGAGCTATTCCAGCACAGAAAGAATTCCTTAAAGGTCTAAGAGAGATCTGTGATGAAAAAGGAATCGTTTTAATATTTGATGAGGTAATAACAGGGTTTAGATTTTATAGAGGCGCCACTAATTACTATGGGGTGAAACCAGATCTAATAACAACTGGTAAAGCTGTTGGAGGCCAATATTTTCCTGGTGCAGGAGCCATAGTAGGCATTAGTGATATCATGGATCTAATTGATCATTTAAAGCGAAAGAATTTCTGGGAGAGAGTTTTTCATGGAGGCACATATACTGGAAACGCCTTGACAATGCGGGCGGGATACTTACTTATAAGGGAATTAATGAATAAGAAGGATGAAATATTCCCTTATCTCAGCAACTTAGGAGATTACTTTAGGATGTCTCTCAAAGAGACATTTGAGGACAAGAATATTAAAGCGCTCGTTAGTGGGATTGGATCTATGATAGGTATACACTTTACAGAAGCCTCAACATTAAATCCTGTAGAAATAACGGAAAAATCGAACATTGAGCTAATGAAGAGGTATCATAAGCACATGTTAGATAATCGAATCGTTTATCTGTCTCCGTACTCGCCTCATCTATTCATTTCCATAGCTCATAATAAGGAGGATATAGATAGATTCGTGGACGTGACTCGAGATTTCATAGAAAAAATTGGGAATAAGTAATAAAGATTTCCTTATCTTTATCTTTCAAAATATTTTTTAGATTATCTGACTCTGCATCCTGGAGGAGCTGGCTCCATAACTGTTAGTAAAATTGGTTTCTCTGGGGTATCTGCCGCTAGGAGCATTCCTTCCGATAAATGTCCCCGAATTTTCTTTGGTTGCAAATTCTTCACAATGATAATTAATTTCCCTACTAATTCTTCAGGACTATACCATCTAGCTATACCTGCGATGATCTGTCGCTTCTCGTTTTCTCCTAATTCAACTATTAGTTTAAGGAGATTTTTTGTTCCCTCTATTCTCTCTGCTTTAATTACCTTAGCTACGCGCAGATCTACTTTCATAAAATCATCATATGTTATGATTCCTGGCTTATTCATTATTACCACCAATTGACTCATAATAATCATGAGATATTAATCATTTACTTTACACTCTATTGAAGTTGAATTTCTGAAACGTAAAGTTCAAATATCTATATTGCTACTACATTCTATTGTAGTTATTTTTTATGAGTGAGATCGATGGATGAGGAAGTAAAGAAACTCTTAAGAGAGATACTACTGATGCTTAAAGAATTGAGGGCAGATATAAGAGGTTTAAAGAAATCTAGTGAATATGATTTTGGCGAAATGACCAATAGAATAATGAGGAGCGTAAGTAAAATAGTTGAAAATGAAGTTAATAAAGCGATAAGTACTATTAAGAAAACCGCTGACGGAAGGATTATATTTTATCCGTTTAAAAAAGGAGGCATGTTTTTCGATTTAGAAACAATATTGCCATTCAGTAAAAAAGGGAAAATAGAAAGAGAGATTGATGAAACTCTAAGAGAAATTGAGAAGGAAGCAGAACTAGAAAAACCGTTTGAAACGGAACACGATGATTCAGAAATAAGTGTGTTTAAAGAATTAATTGTTAAATTAAATCCCAGTGAAGTTGCAGAGACTTTGAGCGTTTTATCTAATCCAGATAGATTAACCATACTTAAGCTATTATATGAGCGTGATCGTTACTTTAGTGAGCTTGAAGATACTCTTGAGATAGGTCCTAGTTCTTTAAGACACCATTTATCAAGACTGATTGACGCTGGCCTAGTTAAGCAAGAGAGGTCCAGAGGCAAATACATGATCACTAAAAGAGGGATAGCAGCTTTGATTTTGTCTTCGTATCTACATAAACGTATTCTTAGGTTTGGTGAGGATTTTGAGGGTGATGAATCATGATTATGGGGTCGACTTTTGGATTGACTTATATTGATATAATAATCCTCCTGATTTTTGGTTTAGTAGGGATTATAGCTAATATTAAACCCAAATATAGAGAATATATCTCATATGGATTTGCTTTTGTTTCAATCTCTCTCTTCTTAATCATGTTGTTAACTGAATTTAACATTGTGTTCACTACTCATATAGCTAGGTACATGGATATTATCATAACTCTCTTTATTGCTAGTCTAGCGGTAATTATAGCTAGTCAGTATAGTCTGGAAAAAGAAATTGAAGCTGATTTCAGGGGAAAGCAATATTATATCGGCGCTGTTCTGAAATCGTTCGCAGTTAGCTTTATGCTAATATGGGTTCTATTCAAGTTGAACTTATTTCCAGCTACATGGCTTCCCACATATATTCCTACCATTGATGGCGCATTAGGTGAGGCATTATTAATGTATGTGATAGGAGCAGCTTTCGAATCAATGGAGCTAAATGGGGTCTCTGGAATCTTAGGTGGATTTTTCAGAGGATTAGCGGTATCATCGTTTTTTGCTCTCATATTATCTTTTATAATCCAGTGGATTAGTCTTGTTAGGGATTGGTGGATTTATCATAATGCGTTGCTAAATATATTCTTAGTTTCCTTTGTTGTAGCAATACTACTCTATATGGTGACTCCCTCTAAAGAGAAGCCCCTAAGTATTAATAAGTTTAAGGAAAAGAAAATAAAGGCAAGAGTTCTTTTCAGAGATACTAATTTCTCTCCGCATGAAAAATTAGTAATGCGTGTTAAAAAGGAATCTCTATTCATTCCTTTTAAAGTTAATGGATATTTCGGCAGTTATTTCCAAGGTGATATTACCTATAGTATTGAGGGGAATGTAAAGAAGATACGGGGGAAGGCTAGTGAAGCTCTTATCTTATCGAAACATAGGATTGCAGAGGAGTTCTACGATAACAGCGAAGAATTAAGCAAAGAGGATTTCATATTCAGAGACATAAGCTTAAGTGAATTAAGTGAAAGAATAAATGTGCTTCTTTCAGAGATCAAAGAAAGCAAAAAGGAATCTAGTATAGTTAAACTACCTTTTGTAAAGATAATAGAGAGTGAGGATTTTGATTATATTAAAGCAGGTCCTGTAACAATATATGATCTCGCTTCAGGAGGCTCCTACATTAAGATTGGTCCTATAAAAATAGTTGATGGAGAAGTTGATAGCATATTCAAAATGTCACATATTATCCTAAGGGATATCGACCGAGGAATCATAAAAATCACGGCAAGCAGTAATAAAATTAACGTAAGTGTGTCAGGTGAAAAAATCAAGATAGGAAAAGGATACGAAGAACTGCAAACGCAAGGAAAAAAGATAAGAGTATCCGGTAGTAGAATATCAGTAAGCGTAAATAATACAAGGATAATTCTAGAGGGAGATGAAAAAGTAATTATAAAAAAGCCGAATAAAAAGATAGTTGCTGATAAAACAACTGGCACATTAACAATAATTACGGAAGAGGAAGGTAAAAAAGTAATTAGAAACAGAGATCAAGCAATACGAACAATTCATAGAGTAACGGAGTCGGTGGAAAAAATAATGAGAGAGGCTCTAAAAGAACCAGAAATCGATGAAGTCAAAGATTTGATAAAATATTTGAATGGACTATTAGGGAAAAACAGCTACGAGGAATAAAACTATTAATTGGTGGACGGGGCGGGATTTGAACCCGCGGCCTCCGGCTTGCAAGGCCGACGCGCTACCAGACTGCGCTACCCGTCCTCTATCACTATACTTTCATTCATATCTTCTGAATTTTATTAAAACTTTACTTTTCTGCAATTCTAAATAACCAGTTATCGAATCTGTGATAACTGCTTTAAAAAATGAATAGAGATTAGTATAGGGCCGAGATAAATTCTGAATAATAAATGGTGATAAGAGGTAATATTGAAGTATGTTCTAGTTCTTAATTGCTTCATTAAGAATAATTTCAGGGATCAGTAAAGTAATAGTGTTATAGTGGTTAATAATGGGAATTAAGAGGACTGCTATATTTGACCTATATTTGCATGGGGGTAAAGCTCCGAGATGGCTTGTGTCTAGAATGAAAAAACTGGGTGAAGCGATATTTTCTATTCTATTACATGAATACGATCGAAAAGAAGTGTTAGCTAGATTATCGGATCCTCTCTGGTTTCAATCATTAGCATACGTATTAGGGTATGATTGGGATTCATCGGGAGTAACTACGGTGCTGACTGGGGTATTGAAAAGTATATTTACTCCAGAAACTGGTTTAATGATAGCTGGAGGGAAAGGTAATAAGGCCACCCAAGCTCCACAAGAGATTCTGAAAATAAGTGAAATTTTTGGTTTTGGTGAAAAAAAGACACGCAATTTAATTAATACAAGTAGACTTGTAGCTAAAGTTGACAACGCTTTGATTCAGGATAATCACCAACTATATCACCATGCAATGATTATAGATGAAGATGGCAACTGGGCAGTAATTCAACAAGGAATGAATGTGGAGTTAAAAACGGCCAGACGTTACCATTGGTGTTCTTCAAACGTCAAGAGCTTTGTTATCGATCCTCACACTGGAATAATTGGAAATATTAGATTTCCTTTTGTGTTAAATATGGCGTCAAAAGACAGTGTTGAAGGACAGAAGGTTTCTCTAGATCTGGTCAATGATGGGCCAAGCGTAATTAAGAGAGATCTAAGTTACTTGATTAGGAAAGCTAGAGGAATGATGGATTTAACATCGTTCTTTAACAATAGTGTCTATGAGCAATCTATTTATTGTGATGAAAAAATGAGGGTGATTCGATTAAAAATCTTAAGAAGCAAAATTAATTGGAAAGCGCTAAATAAAGCTTATGAGATTTCTCCTAAATCATATGAGGATTTAATTTTAATTAGGGGAATAGGTCCAGGAACCGTTAGAGCTCTAGCTTTAATAGCTGAATTAATATATCACGCGGATATTTCCTGGCGAGATCCCCTAAGATACACATTTGCGGTTGGAGGAAAAGACGGTGTACCTTACCCAGTAAATACAAAAAGAATGGAGAGAGTAGCTAAATTTCTACAAGAAGCTATAGAGGAAGCACACATAGGTAAAAATGAGAAACTAGATCTGTTAAAAAGATTATCGAGGATAAGTAGTAGAATCTAATCCGCTTCTCCTTCTTAATTTATCGGGAGGTAACAACTTAAATACTTACAATACATAATTTATATCTTGACACCTATATGGTGGATGAAGAGCCCCTGACGAAATGAATGAAGGGGACCTAGAATAATTCTTCCAAAAATATTATGAAATATATTAAGTGTAACTATCTACCCAATAATTGCTTTTATCTCCCCTTTAGGTATCTCTTCATCTATCCGAGCGTATTTCGAAAGAACAGAGCGAACTTCATTTTTATCCTGAATTATCCTAGCTGCTCCTCCAAAGAATTTCCAGTTCAATACATGAGCTATTCTAGCGGCTTTGAATTTATCCCCTACAGAAGCTTTATCTCCTACCCATAAAAATATTGTTCGCGATACATCATCTATCACTACAGCACAGGCCTCCTCAATTAACATTTCATTTGGAGATAGATTCTTTGCATCTTTTACATCTTGCTGAATTATTATTCCTTTCAACATATCTTATCCCTATTCAAATTAGATCGGATAATTTTAGATAGTTAAAGATAAAAACAAATGTAGTTATAAAATCAAACAAAACGATGGTTTAAAAATTTTTATTTTATAAAACTATCGGTATTCCTGGTGCATGAATTTGAGTGATGAAAATAAATTCGTGATTAGAGGCACAAGAGAGGGATTATGGTTTGAGGTAGCTAAAATAAGTGATAATGATGATATTCTTAATGGTGGCGAGCTAGTGGCTACATTCGAAATAGATT
>JALWRR010000166.1 GCA_026993975.1 Promethearchaeati archaeon
TTATTGGGGGCTCGGCTTTTGTCTTGTGGTTGGTTTCGGTTAGCATACATACGTATTACTAGCCGAGCCCCCTAAAAACCTATCCATAGACCAAGTCAATAAAAGACAGAAATAGTGCGGGCATTCATTAAAAATGCTTTCTCAGAATCTGCTATGCATGTATATTAGGGGTGAATTAGGGTATTGTAACATGATTGTTTTGCGTGAGATAAGGGAGGAGTGGCCGGAGATATTTGATGTTATAAAGAAGTTGTCTGCTGGTGTGGAGTTGAGTAGGGAGGATGAGTTATGGTTAAATGAATTATCTAGTGTTTCAGGCTGGGATAGGAGTGATGTGATTGATGATCTCGTGAATTTAAATATTGATCCCTCGAAGCGCGCTGAGCGGTATCTTAAGCTCTTTAGGAAATATTATAGAGAGGCACTTGATTTCGCGAAGCAAAATAATACTACTCAGGCTGGAGAAAAAATTTGGGGCGCTGTGGTTGCGTTGATCAAGTATTATGCTGCTATTAAGCATGTGCCGATAATCCACTGGAATAGGAGTAAGTTGGAGCGCTTTATTTCTAATCAGCTTCCAAAGAATCAGCGGAAGTTATTCAGGGATCTGTTAGATAAGGCTAGTGTTATGCATGAGCATTTCTATGAGAAGCATCTTGATGAGATCATTCAGGCTCTTTGACAAATTTAGCTACCTCTAATAGCTTATTTCTTGCAGCAATATAGTTCTCTAGATCAATTAGATCCTCCCAAGCAGGGTGTTCGGGAACTTCTCCAGTCTCTATCTTCTTCTCTAACTCCTCGGGACTACTAACATTGTACCTGGTGAAAATTTTGATGATCTTAGCATTAAGTTTCATCAGCTCTATCTCGATCCAAGTTTTAAGACTTTTCTCCACTAATTTTTTTAAATCCATCCCAAGCTTTTTGGCTATGGTCTCAATCTCCATTTTCTATACCTCATGAATAATGTTCATCCCTAATAAATATAGATTAACACGCTTTCTTTTGAATAATACTATAAACATGGATTCATCCTAGCACGATGAACCTATTAAAATGCATCTTAGGAGAAAAGGAGGAGAAACTTTCTCAATTAAGTTTTTAATGCATTTAGAACTTCGTAATAGAGTAATTCTGGTACGATGATATCAATGTTTTTTCGACATAATTTCGCTCTAATGAAAGGGCTTTATCTGAGTACTCCTCGTCAACAAACTACTTAACTATTACAGATGCGTCCACCACGTACTTAGCCACGGGATTCTCTCCATCGCCTTATCTCCTCGACAGAAGACCACCCCTCAATTCTTCTACGGAGTTTTCGAGTAATCTCGCTAGCTCTCTTAATACGAGCTATATCTCTTTCCCTGATTTTTGATTTTTCTTCCTCTATTTTCTTTTCAATAGCTTGCCTAATGACTTCGCTCCAATTGATGTAGGAGAGCTTATCCATCTCTTTCTTTAATTCTTTATTGATCCTGACACTAATGATTGTTGACAATAAAGACACCTAAGCATTAACTTGTAATATTGTTATATCATGCGAGTACATAAATATGTTACATGTTAAAGCATGTCGTTATCCTATTTTATACTTAGGAATTTTGGTTATCCTGATGTTTGTACTCTCCTTTGTTTTCCTTATAAACCTATAAAGACCTCCAGCTTCATCTCATTAGTGCTTGCATATATTCTACATCTTCTAGATGCACACTAATATAAAAAATGTATCATTATTAATTTAGTTACGTAAGTTTAGTTATAGTGAGATAGATATGAACAAAGCTATTAGAGGAACTTATAGTATTGAAATGTTAAAGCGCGTAGAGGGAATATGGTGGGATGTTGGTGAGAAAAAGTGGTTTGAGGGTAATATCTATGCATTTCTAGTTCGTGATAGTAAAAAATGGGAATGGCTCTTTAATGTAAAAATAGAGAAAGATTTTAAGAAAGCAATAGTTCATCCAGTATCCATGTCTAAACCTAACGATAAGGTTAGGCGACAGCTTTTAGCTAAAACAATAGTTTTCAGACTATCCAGAGATAAACAATATTTATGTCATCCTATAGGTTTAGCTTACGTTAATAAGAGTAGATTACATTATAAGAGAATCTCTGATCAATTAGATATTCCATCTGAATTGCGAAAATTAGCTGATAAGATAGATAAGTATGGGAATTTTATTAGTGTGAAGTCGGGAATCAAAGATAAGCTATGTATAGCTATAAAAATAATAAATCAAAGTCCTCATGACATAGCACGGAAACTCCTAGAAGTCTTTATTCTTGAGAAAATAGAAGCTCTATAGCTTAAATGAATAAAAAAATAAACTATTTAAATAAAAAATATCTAAATTTTTAAAAAAATTTCACTTTACTTTAGGGATTTTCATGTTCTGGATTTTTCAGGGCAATCCAGATTACTTTCAAATTGATAAATATCTGAAAGAGTATAACCCTATTAGATGGAAGGTAACGCGCTACAGAAATAAGATAAAAGTGAATGATATCGTCTTTATCTGGCGTGCTAGTGGTCAACATGGTGAAACAAGTGGAGTTGTAGCGAAAGGTGTTATTCTGACGAAACCGAAAGAGATGGATGATGATGCCCCGCATCTTTGGAAGGATAAAACAAAGAGTGGAGATAAAACGCTTAGAGTTGTTATAGAGGTTCTTGAGACGAGATTGTCGGTTGAAGATGGAATGCTCACAGCAGATTTATTAGAGAAGATCCTTCCAGATCTAGATATATTTAGATTTCCTCAAGCAACAAATTTTAAGCTTACTCGTGAGCATGGATATGTGATAAATGCGCTCTGGGAAGCATTAAGACCATAGAAACTGGCGTCTATAATACTTTTTGAAGAATAAACACTCTAATTTTTATTTCCCCATGATTTCTCATCTTCTATTTTTTTGAAAATCTATATGCCCATATAGTCGCATAACGGCTCTAAAGACTTTCTAGCTACGGAAATACGCTGCGTAATCTGGTGGAAATGGGAACCTCTTTACAACCTCGTAGCCACATTTTTCACACTCGTATACTAATTCGTCTCCTAAAAAATCGTTCTCAATGATTAATTTTTGTGACCTAAATTTCATCTTACCACCGCATTTCGGGCATGTCTTAGGCATTTGAGCATGCTCTGATGCTACGACTTTACTAGCAAGCTCTAGCAAGTTTTCTATTTTTGCCCGAAAATCTCCATTAATTATGTCTTTCCTCTTATTCAATACAATCCCTCCTTAAAG
>JALWRR010000167.1 GCA_026993975.1 Promethearchaeati archaeon
CTTCTACCATAAATAATTATTAATTAAGCTGAATCTCTGTTATAGACCTCCTCTAAAGATGCGAGTTCCTCAAATCTTAAGAACATTATGATTACCGTAAATTAGATTTAGGTAAACATATTATCATAAATGAAATGTAACATTTTAAGTTTTTCCAGGACATTCTAGGGATAAAAATCATGATTTAGCGTTGATTTTAGGACTTGTTATGGGACTTCTTAGAATTTCTTAACATGATCATATAGAACCAACCGCCATATATCTTGATTATTTATTCTTCTCGCCAACTGATAATTAGAAAAATTTATATTTTAAATTGCATATTAATAAGATAAATTAGTAATTAATTTATATTTTTATTGATAAATATGATGAATGATTCATAATGGTGCTGGATTTGAAAGGGAGTAAGATTCTTGATATGCTTAATTTTAAGGGCAAGCGAGCCTTAATTACGGGTGCAGCATCTGGAATTGGAAGAGCTACTTCACTGAGATTTGCGGAATTGAACGCTGATTTGCAGCTAGTTGATATTAATTTGGAGGGGCTTAAAGAGCTTAAATCAGAGATAGAGAGTAAATATGGTGTCAATGCAGAAATTTTTAGAGTTGATTTATCTAAGAAGGCTGAGATTGATGGGTTATGGGAGAAGCTTAGGGGAAGAGAACCTGATATCCTGGTTAATAATGCAGGGATATATCCTTTCAGAGATTTCTTAAAGATAGATGAAAAGTTTCTAAGATTCGTTATGGATGTTAATTGGACATCTGTCTTTTGGATGTCTCAACACATGATTAGGTCGAGAATTAATAAAGGTGGTGTCATAATTAATGTTGGTTCTGTCGAAGCGTTTTTACCTTTTGAGGAAGATTTGTCACATTACACATTAAGCAAGGCAGCTGTTATAGCGTTTACAAGGAATCTCGCTAAGAAATATGGTAAGAAGGGATTTAGGATTAATGTTATTGTTCCTGGAGGGATCATGACTAAGGGTTTCAAGGATGTCGCGAAGAATATTCTTAAGCTTGATTTAAGTCTAGTGAAGTCTGGGATTGAGTTTAAATGGAGATTGCCTCTTGGGAGGTTCGGTGATCCAGATGAGGTCGCTAGAATGATTGTTGTTCTAGCTAGTGATCTAGCAAGTTATGTTCATGGCGCGATAATTGTTGTTGATGGCGGATTCCTATCAGCTTAACTTTTGTTTTTCTAGGTGTTGGTCTTTGAGGTTTAACAAGAGAATTCTAGAGAGAATACTTAATATTATTTATGATTCCCCATTGGGAATAACTATTGAGGATATAGTTAATGTGTCTGGTCACCATAGATTGACTGTCCAGAAATATGTTTCAATGCTTGAGAAGTTAGGGTTTGCTACAACTAGGAGATTAGGGCACTATATCCTTGTTTTCCCCACCATAATAATAAGAAACATTAATAATGATTTATCTAGCTTAATATTATTCTCGCTTGTCAGGGTTCTCAGTGAGGAGCTTGGTTTTAGCGAGGAAAAATTATTTAGATTAGGAGTTAAGATTGGGGAGAAAGTCTCTATGCGAATAACTAGTGATATAAAAGAGTACTTTAGGAAACTGGGTGAGGAGATATACGAATTAACCAATATTCCATTGCCAATTACTACTAGTAAATTTAGTGTGAAGATACATCAGTTTAAAGATGTAGATAAAGTCGTTTATATTGAGTTAAGCTTTATTCCGCCTGAATCTAAATCAATAAGTAACTTCTGTCAATTCATGGCTGGGTACATAATGGGGATACTTGGATCTATCTTACCTCTAAGAAGAGTTGAGTTAATAGAGCATAGTGAATCAAGTAAACTAGTCTGTAAGTATATCGCGATATTGAAGAAACCCATATCTACTATTATTACCGAATTAAATAAATGAATAATAAATAGTGTTAATTCATTATCTTTTTCTTCCAGCTACACTAGAGGCAACAACTAGCGGGTCCCAAACTGGTGCGAATGGTGGTGCATAACCGAGATCAATGTAGAATATTTCATCAACCTTTAATCCAGCGTATAGCGCGGTTGCCAAGACATTTGTTCTTCCAGATGTATCATCGCCGCCAATGATTTGGCCTCCAAGCAGTTTTCTAGTGTCTTTATCGAATATCAGTTTGATTGATATTGGTTGAGCTCCAGGATAATAATGTGCTTTAGTTCTAGCATCTATCTTAACACTTGCCGCATTGAATCCTTCTTCTCTAGCTTCCTCCTCACTTAATCCAGTTCTACCTATATTCAAATCAAACACCTTAGTGAATGCTGTACCAACTACTCCAGGGAAACTCATATCTCCTCCAGCAACATTAGCTCCAGCAATTCTCCCCATTTTGTTAGCTGTTTGAGCTAGAGGAATCCATGTTGGTTTTCCAGTCACTAAATGCTTAGTCTCCGCTACGTCACCAGCTGCATAAACATTATCTATATTAGTTTCCATCCTCTCATTTACTCTGATAGAGCCCTTGACTCCAAATTCTAGTTTGGAATTCTTGAAGAGATCTATGTTAGGTCTGACCCCCACGCTTAATATAACTAGGTCTACATCATACTGATCTTTAACAGTAATTACTTTCTTGACTTGTTCATCTCCCTCAAAAGCAACAACCTTCTCATTTAAGTGAAGGTCCACTCCTTTCTCTACAAGCTTTTTTTCAATTATCTCGGCCATATCCTTATCTATGTTTGGAAGTACGTGGGGTAGCATCTCGAGTAAAATCACTTTTTTACCTCTCTCAACAAGAGCTTCTGTTAATTCTAATCCAATGTACCCAGCTCCAACTACAGCGATTTTCTCGGATTTTTCCACAGCTTTTTTAAGCTCGATTCCATCCTCAATGTGATGCACCGTGTATATTCCATTCAAATCCACGCCCTCAATTGGGGGTATAATGGGTTTAGCGCCTGTCGCGATTATTAACTTCTCAAACTCAACTTCCCTAGATCCACTAGAGTTCTGGATCTCTGCCGTCCGCCCCTCTAAATCAATATTAGTCACTCTGGTCTCGGTCATAACATTAATACCCCTCTTCTTTATGAAGAATTCCGCTGAATAATATATTAGATCCATATGATCCTTAACCAACCCCTCAACAAAGTATGGTATTCCGCATGGGGCGTAAGAAACAAATTTACTTGCTTCAATAACCAATATATCTAATTCTGGATTCGTTCTTTTAGCCTTAGAGGCTGCCGCCATTCCAGCTGCTCCACCACCAATAAC
>JALWRR010000168.1 GCA_026993975.1 Promethearchaeati archaeon
GTTCAACGTTAATTAACTCAGCGTTTATCCTGAACATATTGATTATATTATCAAACCCAAGCCAATTTTTCAAGTTTAACCCCCCAGCAAAGTTTCTAAATTGCCTTCTTTAACTAGATCATAAACACCATTTCTTAATTCGTACCGATAAAACTTAGCCTCTTTAATTTTAACGTGACCGTAACCAACACTTTTACCACCACCAATAAAGAAGCCTTGCTCTGTAAAATTCTTTAGTAAATTCCTAAGAATTAACACGCGAGGATCCTCCAGATTTTCCAAATCTATATAAATCCTTATTCGTAAATTGAATTCTATACCTGGAGGAAGTAATTCTTCCCTAACTAAAGCTCCTGTTTGCACGGATCCTATAATTCTATTAATAGCTGTCCTAGTTTTAAAAAAACTAACGGCTTTTTTAGGATCCTTCGGATACGCGTCGAAGAAAATTATGTGTGATGAAAGTGAAGGACCACCGAAAATACCAACGATAGTATCGTTAATCTCTTTGGATTTATCTATGCTGCTTAAATTAAATACATCTATTACTTCATACCCTAGGTTTCTTGCTATATTCTCGGCAGTACTTCTGAATACTCCCTTTAAAGAAGAAGCAGGAATATAAGGTGTATTTATAATTGAACCATCCACATACATTGGTATCCTTATAATAGGTGAATCAATGGCAGAACCTACAGCGTTTCTATCTCCACTACCAATTTTCAGGGGGGATTGATTAACTAGAATACCCACTATCTCATAAAAAACACTAATTGACTCAAAGTCATCATATGGCATTAACTTTCACCGGAAAAATGAAAGAAACTTCTTAAAATCTACGATATTAAGGTTTCTCTCAGGTCTATAATTATAAGAATTTGTAGCTTCATATGCCCATTTAAACAAACCAAGAAACCTTGTAGCTATTTCTCTTTTAGATTCAAAATCGGATTCAAGTATCTCCTTTAGAGTATTAACTAAACTTCGAGCAGTTCTAGACTTTATAATTCCTCTAGAATTCTGCCTAAGTATAAAGAGAATAGTAGTTTTAATAGCAGTAATGGGATCCTCTATCTGAGTAATAACTTCCAAAATATTATTAACGGCAGCAGATGCAACATTTTCGTTCTTAGCATGATAAGCTGCATCAGCTGCTCTATCATATATAATATCCTCAATATTTTGTTTACTCATAACTAACACCATTACTAAGATCCCACATTTATTGTATTAATATTTCAAGACGAATATATAAACAATTAAAGTACTAGCGCATTAAAATTATCAAAAACTATGAATGAAATAAGAAAAATAAATTTTACTATCATTAATTACATAAAAAACGAAATAATATTCAAGATTGTTTCTCATAATTGTAGGTTTTGTTTCCGCAACCTATATCCTTCGTATCAATAAATAAATTCATTTCACCCTTATTCTCCACAGCTCTTAAGTTTAACGTTATGTTGTTAATAGCTAGATTTTTGGCAGACCAGAAAAAATAAATTAGAGATTTGAACATTGATTTATAGTCTTGAAATTGTTGGTGTTATTAACGTGGAGTTCATTTTATTTAATTTACTAAGATTACTGTCAGACTTTATCATTGGGTATCTGGGAATTATTATTCAATCAATCGTAATGATGGGTGTAGGTAAAGCGATTCAACTAATTCAAAGCATTATTAAAAAGACTTGGCCAAGAAAAATTAAAACACCCTATGGAGAAAGATATCAATCACCCGAACCCGTAATACCAGAGCAGGGTGGGCTACTTTTTCCATTTATTCAAACTGCTGAAGCAAGAGAAATGTTAAAGGAAAGAAAAAGATTATTCTTTACAGCTATCAGTTTATTATGTTGGAGTTGCGCTATCTATATTTTAAAGGGTATTCTCGAAAACATGGTTCTCTTAGTGTTTATAGGCGCTTTATTAGTATGGGTCTATAAAGTACTTAAACCTGTTTTAGATCCTATAGTAGTACCTTTTATTGAAGCTACCGGAGTTAGCTTTAATCCATCTATTATGGCCTTTATTCTTATTCTTGTACTTTTAGGAATCATAACCGCTAATCTCTTCAAGTTAATTAAAAGGATATAGTTAATCTTTTACAATGCTTTAAGACATTTATTTCTTGCTTGATTTTTAATGTTTCGATTTTGCAGAATGCCCGCACTATTTCATAGGCATCACCTCACAGCCATTAGACACGACTAGAAGTCATGTTAGAAGCGTAACGAGCCTCATCACGACATTGTACTTGATCTGGAGCTTGATTAATCGCTTTATATTATGCGCTGCAGCCATTAGCTTGATGGCTCCTCGCCGCCTATCTGGGTCACGGTAAAGCATTATCGCCTCGCTATATATTTTCGCTCCTCTCTCCCCGTTCTTCCGTCTCTTATATTGCCGAGAATCAAACAACTGCCTGCACAGTCTTATCGCTGGTCCCCTCTTAGCGTTCTTACTTGGTTTTAATCCTGGCTTTAACCCCTTAGCAAGGATCTTCTCGCAGTTCTCTCGCGTGAAGAATTCGGAGTCGGCCATCAAGACGTCTCCGCGGGAGAGCTTGCTTAGAACTTTCTCCACGCTGTGTGATCTAGTCGCCTCCACGTAAACATGCATGTCTAGGTTGATGTTGAACAGGAACTTCACCTCTATGGTCTCCCTTCTCAACACTCTATTGCCTCCCATGATGGCTTCCTCGAACTCACGTGTAGCCATATTGGTTCCATCAAAAACGAACTCTCGCCTCTCAAAGAAGCTTAGGTACACTGCAGCTTTCTCCAGAGCTAGCCATGAAGTGAATTCATCAAGCCAATCCAAGAGGTCTTCTCGCCCCGATAGGTTTCTTAGATGTGTTTCTCCAGGAACGCTATCGCGGGCTTTAGGGCTTATCCTCGCGTCAATACCAAGTCTCTTAGCCTTCCTTATCAGTGTTTCATTACCTATGCCTAACGCGAACTTGAGTATTAGAAGGGCTGTGACAATCACAGGGTCATAACGAAGCTTTGGTCCTCGCCCGCGATAAATATATGGCTCCCTATATATCCGAGAGAACTCTCTCACGAGGCTTAATATTGCCTTGAATAACTCTTCCTCGCCTATCTCGCGGTGAAATATCTTGTTCACAGTCTTCTCTACTCTATCCCATGTTGTTTTCGGGCTCCACCTCCTCTTCCTCTCTGGCTTAGGAGCCTCCCTCTCTCGACGCAACTCGTCCTTCATGAT
>JALWRR010000169.1 GCA_026993975.1 Promethearchaeati archaeon
AGGGAATCCAGATTAAGTGAAAAATAAGAATTAATTAATGTTTCTTTCGAGAGAGTACGAAAAAGATAGCTACGCCGATAGCTGGAATAGTAATTATATAAAGCCAGGGGTTTCTGGTTATTTCATCCATGAAGCTTGGAGTTGAAGGCTCATTAGGTGATGGATTAGGTGTTGGTGCTGGATTAGGAGTAGGAGTAGATGGTTCCTCATTAAATATTCTGAAATCGCCGTATGTTTTTATTTCTGGATCAAGACGAGTTCTTATTGTTTCATTCAGTATTAATTTATCCATATGGTATTCATATGTCCCTGTCCAATCCTGATACCAAATAGAAGTATTTGCTTTTAATTCGATTTCAGAGCTATTTCTTAAGTAGTTAAAATAGGTCTGATTGAGATTAACTGTTTGAAAAGTCAAGTTTTCATACTCGTAATAAATTGTGTTGTTATCTATCCTAGATGGATATACTGGGTTTCCAGCCGAAGCATTCTCATTTGCTACGATCACAGCATATGCATAACTTAGAACAGTATCAAAATATTTATTCTCCATATCCCCACTAGCGAATATAGAGTAATTAAATCCACTATAATCAATTATTACTCCAGTTTTAAGAGATATCTCTAACTCTTTGACAAGCACGAGATTAGTTATAGTCATGTTAATGAATGTTCTTTCTTTATTATAGTATAAGGGAACATTAATGTACGTTAAGTTCCATTCTATGAATGGGTAAATGCTAATGTTGCCTGTAGAGATCTCCGATGAAATAGTCTTATTAGCGTTCTTCAAATCTAAGTAGAAAGCACCGAATCTTTCTACATGTATCTTAGGGCCCCATAAATGCATCTCAGACCAGATCACTTTATTTTCAATTTCATGGTTGTGACAATAGATATCAAATGAGGCCTGTGAATTATTCGGATTTTCAACGGAAGTCTTTTTAGATGCTTCTAGCGTAAGAGTATGATTTTCATCCACATAGATTCGTAGAGTATAAGCATAATTAACTATAAAGTCACTTCTAGTACCATTGAACTCCCACTCAACATACTCATCAAAAATCTCAGAGTAATCATACCTAGGAACAACTATCGTGTAATTTGATGATTCATTATCGGAGAATAATCGGATGTAATCAGTATTATGTCTGCCTCCATAAGCATGTAACAAGGGGAGCGGCGTAGAAACATTATTAGCGCTAAGCATAATTAATAAAACTAATAATATTCCAAGGAGAACAAAATGATTATTCCTCATATAGCAATCACATACTAACCATCTAAAATCTCATAAAATGACACTCGGCCTTTATAAAAAATAAAAAAATTATGAAAGCAGCTTCCTCTTTAGCTCCTCGTACTCCTCTTTTGTAAATTCGCCTAACTCGAACCTTAATTTAAGCTCCTTAAGCTTGTCGTAAAGACCTTTTTTACCAATTTTATTCTCTAATTTCGTTATCGCTGCTTTAAAATCATCTTCCGTTAACTCGCCTAACTCCTTTCTAAGCTCTAACTCTTTGATTATTCTCTCGATTTTTTCAGGAGAATAAGCTGGTTTTGATACCTTAGTAAGCGGTTCCTTTCCCTGATACAGAACATTCATTAAAATCTCTGAAACTTTACTTAGATAGCTTGGCTGCATTAACACTCTAACATCATTGACCTTAGTGGGATTCTTTGGATCTTTAATAGCTATATTAAGAAAAGGGGTATCATCTTCACGTAGAATCTTGATTCCAAATAATTCACTCAATAAGATAGGCATAGCAAATTCTCTCTTTTTCAAGCGTTCTATCGCAGTAGAGACTAGAGTCCCCACTATTGCTCTAACTGGATTTAAGCTAGCGTATATCTTAGTTCTGGGTTTCTGAATACCTATTATCACTACTCTCCTATTAGTAATCCACATGAACCCCCATTCAAGCGGGAATTTTTCTCCATGAACATCGACTCTATAGATAGGAACCTTAGCGAAAACTTTTTCCCCAAGATATAATTGTAACTCACCATTCTCATCCGCTAGACCACCAAAAGGCACTAGCCACACCTATTGATTAGCGCTTAATTTCCTTCGCTTAACTTCTTAAGCTTTTCAAGATACTCAGCTTTCAACTTATAGTAAGTCACTTCATCCACTTCTCCAGCCTTGAATTTCTCCTCAAGCTTCTCAAGAGCTCTCTCTATCCTCTCCTTATCCATAACTGGAGATACAAACTCTTCCTCAATTTTCTCTGGTTCCTTACTAACAGGTTCCATAGCCATAGGAGGAGTCTCAGCAATTGGAGTAACCGTTACTTCCCTCTGCTTAATCTCCTTAGCTTTCTCACCAAGGTAAAGAGTGCTAGTGTCCTCATCCAAGTACCCAATAACTTCCTTCTTCTTAATAATCCCCTTGACTAGTTTTCTAGCTATCTCAAATGGTAACCCAATCTCTGAAGCATATTCCCTAAGATCTAAAGTATCGACACCTTGCTTTTCCTTCGAGTATAAATCATTCTTAATTGCCTCAGATACCTCAAGCTGCTTAGTATATCCAACGTATAGCAATGCTATAATGAATGCATGAACAAAAAATAAAACGAATAAATCTCTATATTCTCCAACTATTACTACATAAATTTGGGTTACAGGCCATACAAAGAATAAAAGAGGTGTGCCTATAACGATTTGTAGTATTAAACCAAATTTTGAATTAAACTTATTGAGCAAATGAAAAGCTATCAGAACTATTGCTACATATATTAGCTCTAGGATAAGAAATGAACTTATATAAGAAGAAATGTAAAACCCATAGCGTGCCGCCTCTGATATGATGATCATCGGTATAATGTACAGAAATATTGCTATAAATACTAACGTAGTGATAGTTAATTCATTCTTAACTTTATTAAATTCTTCAACTTCTGGTAACATTTTGTCTCTTCCCATGAAATTTTATTAAGATGTTATAAGGGAAAGAAATATTACTGATTACTTTTAAAATGATTAAAGAGCGAAATTAATTGAATTAAATTGGTTATTAAAATTTTATCTAAAGAAATATATTGTTCCTAATTTGGAGCAATATTAGATTATTTATTGATGTATTTTTAAGACTATGGATCGCCAGTGTCCTGAACCATTACAGACTATTTTAGCCTTTATCACTATTTTTCTTTATAACGCTTCTTAAGCCTCACCACATAACCAGCACGTCTCAAT
>JALWRR010000170.1 GCA_026993975.1 Promethearchaeati archaeon
CTTTTATATCGTATTACGTTCTTCTATAATACATTCTCTATGAATAAGACTTGGAGGGATTTATTTGTCTGATGATTTATCTAAGTTACCCTTATTAGAGTTAGCTAGAAAGTATTTTAATGTTATGAAAAAGATTAGGAAAAATATTAAAATAATTGAAGCTACTGAGCGTCTTAGCACAAATGGCAAGAAGAAACATAAATTTGATTTCATTATAGAAGATCCAGCATCGGGGGATTTAATTGGTGTAATCGTAAAGGACTGGAAAAGGACATTAGGGGTTAATGCTGTCATTCAATTCTGGAAATTAATTAATGAGACAGGCTTAACTATGGGGATTTTAATTGGCACTGAGTTTTCGGACACAGCAAGAAGAAGAGCTGTTGAGAATATTTTTCTTATATCTCGCGGTGAATTAATTTCATATTTAAGAACAATAGATTTAAAAGATTTAGAGTAAAAAAATATTCGCTTGCGCTTTAATGTATAGGAGGTTAGCTAGATATGTCTACTCAATCTATTGATGAAAAAATTGAGGAAATAATCGAGAAAATAGAGGAAATAACTGAAGATATAGTTGATTTAAAAGACAGAATCGAGTACATAGAGGATAAAATAAAGAGAATTGAGACTAGATTAGAGAACCTTGAGCGACCTAATTCTTAAATTATTTCGCTTCCTCAATTATTTTTCTTATCTTATCTGCAGCTATCTTTAAATCTCTCAAAACGATACCTAATTTCGCATTCATATTTGTTACTACACCTATTATGTGATCCTCATCAGCTAACCGAAGAATAATATATCCTTTCTCTGTTCTAATAATGACGTGATCAATATGTCCTTTCCCTAAATCCAGCGAATTTCTCTCAGATGTACTAAATACAACAGTTGTTGCTGCGGCTACTCTTCCTTCCTCTTTTATAACTTCTGGCCTTCTAGCATGCCATGTTAATGGTAGACCCTCCAGTGTAGATACGATTCCACCCTCTATTGTTGGATTATTCTCTATTAACTCAACTAAAACTTCCTTAATCTTTTCCACAATTTCACCGACTATGGCTCCACCAGTTATAGCCTCGAGTAATTCCTCTGGTCTAATTTCTTCCCCCATTTCTAAGTTCCCTTCACTTGTTTTAATTAAGATAATTTTGAATAAGACTTGATAAAAAGGTTTGCCTATTATAGCATTCTTAAACATTAGCTATTTTATCTCTATATAACTTAGGATAATCATCGAGATAGTACCCATGACTTACTCAAGGACGCAGTATATATCTCCACTTTTCTTTTTATTATCTCCTCAAGAACCTTCCTTTCAATAATAAACCTCCACTTATTTAATCGAGTTACTATACGAAATAAGATAAGACACTCTGGAGGGGCAGGAGCTATTCCTGTTTTTAGTGGTTTTCCATTCAACAAATCAACAAATGCATTAAAACTGAGTCGTCCTAATGCTAAAGCTTTTATAGCTGTTACAGTTCTCCTAACTTGCTCCCAAAGAAACCCCTTTGATCTGAATTTAAAATACTGGAAATCACCCTTCGTATTATACTCTACTTTAATTCTTCTTACATACCTCTCTCGTTCTCTCGCCCTCTTAGATAATGCAGAAAAATCATGCTCTTTAGCGTTCAGATAAGCTATTGCTCTCTCAATTAAATCTGGATCTTCACCGAAATCTGGAGCAATATACAGATATTCCTTGTATTTAATTAATGAATGGAGATCCGCATTCTCGCTATGAACAACAGCATAGCCGTATAACACCATGCAATCAGGCAATTTACTATTCAACATGATAATTAGTTCTCGAACATCTCTTATATTCGCGTCTGACTTAAATAATAATAATTGACTTAAAGCGTGAACACCCTTATCTGTTCTCGACGCGTACTTTAGGAGTTTTAAGCCAAGAGGCTCAATAACGCTCCTCAAGACTCCATCAATAGTACTAACTCCACGTTGTTTTGCAAAACCATGATAAAGTGCGCCATCATACGCTAAATAACCAAGAAGCATCATGACAATAAACCATGAAAATGGTGCGGGGGGCGGGATTCGAACCCGCGTAGGCCTGCGCCACTGGATCCTAAGTCCAGCCCCTTTGACCGCTCGGGAACCCCCGCGTATAGTTAATTATCCTATTAGTTAAAACTAGTAGTTTAAAATTTTTCCTCTTCATCGAAGACGGTCGGAGTTTTTTTAATCGCATATAATTATACGACTAGTTATGTTTTTTAGGGGGCCTAAGGCCAATTATTTAGCAAGGGCTACCTAAGGCGTCTCACATGGCCTTAGGCCCCAATAAGTCTATTAGCCCTATTAGAGATATAAATCATAGTGATACAAGTCAATTATTCGCCTATACTAAACCCATTGATCTCCGAGCTAAGCGGTATCGAGGCCTATTATTCCCGGATAGCTTACCGTCCTCAATGATCCCCAGAGAATTTATCGCTCTACCATCATGGTTCCCTGAGACGGTTGAGGAGGCAGTTGAGCTCTGCGTCAACGCAACGGTCGAGACACTGGCTCAATGGATAATTAGAAGCGAGAAATACGGGCTGAAAAACGAAATGAAGAGGCCTTGGTCATTCAGGGTTACGAGAGATCCAACGAATGATGATGCGAGGGACATCGCTGACAAGCTAACGCTTTCTGAGATGTTCCAGGACCTCTTATCTCTAGCCAGGGAGTACGCGGCCACACACCCTATCAAGACGAATAAGGTTGGGGAGAAGCCTTACTACGACAGAGTGGTCATCGCAGTCATCTATGTCATGAAAGAGCTCGGCCCGAGATTCAGCTTCAACTCGATTAGGAAATGGCTAATAGACCAAGGAATAGACATGAGGATATCTGATAAAGCCAAGTATCCCGTCCCATCAAAATCAAGGCTCGTGGAGCTATTTAGGAATAAAGCAATCAAAGAGTGGTCAAGGAGTTTCCTGAAATGGCTCAATGAGGAGAAGGCGAAGCCGATAGTTAGGCAGCTAGGAGCCATAGAGGAGGAGTACGGGATCGATGGAACAGGCTTAACGACAGAATACATGGTTGTGACAACGATAGGCATGAAGAAAGCGCTGAGGAAGAAGAGTTATACAGTCAAGTTCATCACCGATTTATCAACAGATATGCCAATAGACGTCATCGTAAGCGAGAGCCACCAAGTAACAGAGTTCATCAATGAGGT
>JALWRR010000171.1 GCA_026993975.1 Promethearchaeati archaeon
TTAAATTATGAATCACGCACTTGGGACTTTTGGCATATAAATATCACCGAATTCTCCTCGTGTAATAAAGTATAAACCGCTAATAGTTATCTTAATCGCTCTAAGTAGCTTATCAATAAGCGCTGTTAGTAACGAGAATAATATTGTCATTAGAGATAGGTTTCCTAGGGAAAATAGAAACAATAGATTTTTGTCAATGTTAATAAGCAATCAATGGGTATCCTGAATAAACGATTAATTTTTATATTAATTCTAATTCTATTTGTAATATTGGTATTAGTTTTATAATTTAATCCATAAAGGACGTAAATTTTTAGGAGAGATATTTCTAGAAGGTGTAATCATTGGCTTCCTCGAATAATAAGTTCCTTGAAGCTAGAAGAGTAACTATGTACACACTAATAGTTCTAATCCTCCTAACTCTACTGAAGATACTTGCTGGGTATCTATCATCTAGCATTGCTTTGGTAGCTGATGGCTTTCATTCATTCTCTGATGTAATAATTGTTTTGATTGCGTTTATAGTTGTGAATATGCTTGCTAAGAAGCCTTCTAAGAGATTTCCTTACGGTTACTATAAGCTTGAAGACTTAGCGACATTATTAATCTCAGTGATATTTGTTATTGTTGCTTTTAATTTATCTTACGAAGCCTTAGAAAGAATCTTGAATGGATCTATAGCTAGAACTAATGTTGGTTTAGCATCAGCTATTGCATTTATTTGCTCTATCGTATCTTATTTTATTGCTGATCGTCAGGAGAAAGTTGCTGCGAAATTCAATATTACTTCATTGCTATTAAACGCTAGGGAGATGAAGTATGATGCTGCTTCATCACTGCTAGTTGGTTTAAGCATTATTCTTGCTCCCATACTATATTTACCGTTAGAGGAAATAGTGGCAATTATTATATCTATATTGATATTGAGAATATCTATTATTGGTATGAAGGAATCTATTCTTGACCTCTTGGATGCGTGGGATCAGCCTGAGATTGTTTCTAAGATACGAGAAATCTTGTTGAGTTTCAGTAATGTTAGGAAAGTGAAGTTGATTAGAGTTAGGAAGGCTGGACCATTGATATTTGGGGATATCGTGATTGAGGTTCCCTCTGGAATGAGCATAGATCAAATCCATGCTATGACAGATTCAATAGAGCTTAAGCTCAGGGAGGAGATACCTAGCTTATCAGATATCATTATTCATGCTGAACCAGCTAGGAAGAAAGAATTAATCGTATGTATACCTGTTAATAGGATTAATGATAAGATTGAAATCTCAAACCATTTTGGTAGAGCTCCATTAATCGCTTTCATATCTATAGACATGGATAAAAAATCTTTCAAGATAAAATCCATTGTTAATAATCCTTATATTAAAAGTTCTAAGCATTCTGGAGTAAAACTAGCTAGGATTCTAGGGGAGAAAGGTGTGGATGTTGTCATCGTAAGGAATATTGGTGAGGCATCATTCTACTCGCTGAAAGCTTACATGATAGACATCTTTAGAACACAATCTACTGAAATCGAAAATGCGATAGGTGATTTATTAAGCGGTAAGCTAGAGAAGCTTGATGAACCTACGAAAGAGGAACAATAATTCAGCTTCAATGTGAATTATAGATACTCGGGATTAAGCATTATTGAATGGTGGTGAGCCTCTTGTATCTTTCACGATGTTTAGAATTAATTTTGTATGTGTTCTCTCCACATACTTCATTCTCTGAAGCATTTTAACGAATTTATCTAATTCATCCCTCTCCCTAAATACCGCTAGTACAGCTACATCGAAATCTCCAGTAATATCATAGACTGCAAGGACATTAGGATGCTTTGCTATCTCCTCCTCCACTTCGAATAACTTTCCTTTCAGAACTCTGATATCAACTATTACTGGTAATTTAAACCCAAGCTTCTCCATATCTACCTCAATCGTGTAATTTTTTATGATGCCCAATTCCTCCATTCTCTTTATCCGGGATATTATAGTTGAGACAGATAACCCAATTCTCTTTGATAACTGTCTATAAGACAATCTAGAGTCTATAGATAGGGCTTGCAATATCTTTAAATCCTTGTCATCAATCTCTATTAAATTCCCGTTAGCCATTTGTACACCCACTATATAAATATTGTTCAAACATTCTAGATAAATGTTACAGATTTCATATTAATTCCGTTCATATGTCTAATAAAACTGCAATAAATTATTTATTTGATTCAATATTTAAATCTTAACTATAAATACGTTTGCTAAGCTGATGGTAAATGTCCATACAGAACATTCAGGAAAGGATATTTCAATACGATGTATGGATTACCGATCTATTCGGTCATCTAAGAATCTTCACTATGAAGGAATTGAAGGATGAGCATTTTGCTGAAGGAATAGGCTTTGATGGTTCATCAATCCCCATTTACGGCCAAATTAATGACTCAGATTTCGTAGCTCTACCAGATCCATCAACAATTAGAGTATATCCCTGGAAGATTAATGATAAGAGAGCTGCTTTTGTTCTCGCTAATATATATGAGGGTTATAGCTTTAAGAGATCTCCATTAGATCCAAGATATATCGCTGAGAGATTACAAAATGAGCTTAGTAAACATGGCTTAACAGCTCTAGTCTCTCCAGAAATGGAGTTCTTCTTGTTTAGTGGAAATAATAATCCTTATAATAGTGCATTACCAGTGGAGAGAGAGGAGGGAATTATAGCTCCGAAACAAGGCTATTTTCAGCATCCACCAATAGATAAGCTTTATGAGTATAGAGTTGAGTTGTTTGATGCTTTGGAGAAAGTTGGGTTATCTCCTAGGAAGAATCATCACGAAGTTGGTGCTGGGCAAGTAGAGGTAAATATTAAGCATGATGAACCTCTAAAAACAAGTGATAATGTGCAGATCTTTAAGTTTATAGCTAAGAAAACCGCGGAGAAAATGAATCTCTACGCAACATTTATGCCTAAACCTATCCCAGATGATAATGGTAGTGGTATGCACATACACATGAGTTTATGGAGGAATGGAGAAAACATATTCTATGATCCTAATGATGATTACGCAGAGTTAAGCCAAGAAGCCAGATACTTTATTGGTGGAATACTATATCATGCAGAAGCTCTAGCTGCCATCGTCGCTCCAACAGTTAATTCTTACAAGCGTTTAACTCCAGGGTTCGAAGCTCCAACTC
>JALWRR010000172.1 GCA_026993975.1 Promethearchaeati archaeon
ACAATTTATATGAAGAAATTAAATTTTTCTATGGAAGAATATTTAAAAGGATAATATTAATTGAATAAGTGCTAGGAAACTACCTGCGCTTAATACTAAGTCATAAAGAAACCCCAATGAACAACCATTTTACCTCTATTTGATTAATAAATAAAATATGAAATGATTTATTTGTTATATATTAAAGCTGAGCAAATTAGTAATTATCTATTTATAATCCTAGATATCCTGGTGCTTTGGGAAATAGAGTAACATCTATAATTTCTTTGACTCCAGTTATATACCTTGTTAATCTCTCTAATCCGAATCCTATCCCACTACATGGTGGTAATCCTTCATACAGTATCTCGAATAACCATATGTATTTTCTTGGGTCTGTTCCTGTTTCAAGCATTCTGTCCCTAACCTTTAGAGGATCCACCTCTCTTTCCCCTCCCGACGCACCTTCTCCAAATCCCTCTGGATACATTAGATCCATATCTAGTAGATGTTCAGAGTCCTTCTTCTTGTAATAGAATCCTCTTATTTTTGCTGGGAAATCAATTATCCAGAAGGGCTCTTCATGGGTCTCCGAGATGTATCTTTCAGCTTCTTTAGATAATTCTCCAGCTGAATCTAAACCATAACCATCCTCGCTAACTAATTCTACTGCATCGTCGAATCTTATTCTTTTGAAAGGTCTTCTAGGTACTTTTAACTCGCGTTTTAATTTTTCTAGTTCCTCGGATCTCTCTCGTTTAACTCTCTCAATAACATGGATAAGGAAATCCTCTGACACTCTCATTAATTCGTCTCTATCGATGTGTGTTATCTCTATATCAATCTGCCTAAACTCCGCTAATCTAGTTGTGAAATCTCTTAGATCTATTGGCTCTTTCCTTATGTTATGGGCAACGAAGAATATTTTATCATGTATTTTAAGTCCAGTTAATTTATAGAGAATGGCGCTAGTAACTAGAACTGCTTTCTCTGAGTAGTAACTCAAGTCGAACTCTCTAGCTTCTCTAATACCTGGATCTGTTACTGGAGCTATTACTGGTGCTACGAGTTCTATGAATCCTTTATCATACAAGTAGTCTCTTGCAGCTTTAAGTATTGTTGATTGAATCTTAAATATTGATTTATATTTGGGCAGTTTTAGAAAGAGGTGGCGTTTATAAATTCTTAATTCAGGCACAATATGCCTTGTTTTCATACTCCACTCCATTCACCCCCGAATACTCGGGTTAATCAAGATTAATCATTAAAAACATTTTTAAATCTTCCTAATTCAAAGCTCATTAGGTGATTCGAAAATGCGGGGCACTAAGTGCGTTTTGTATTACTTTGGGATCGTGTTCCCTATTCTAGCTTACGCATCAATCTTCTTGGCAATATATAACGCACCATGGTTCTCCTGGTACTCAAATGCTCTTAGTGATCTAGGTGTCTACCCAGCTTCATCAGGAATATTTAATTCAGGACTAATCATAGCTGGTCTCCTCTACATGATCTTCTCGTTATCTCTTTTAGTGGAGAGGAAAACGTATTTATGGAGGATTGGAACTTTATTGCTTTCCTTTGATGCTGTTTCATTAATGCTCGTAGGAGTCTTTCCTGAGAACGTGAAGTTTTATCATGGATTCTTCGCTCTAATGTATTTCATTTTGTTCCCAGTATCATTTATTTTCATGGGATTATCAATGATAAAGAGTAATCATAGAACTGGATTCTTATTTATCCTAAGCGCTATACTCGGCCTCGCAATATGGTTTATACCTTGGCGATCTATAGGGATCAAGGGAATCGCTATACCCGAATTCCTTGCTTCTCTAACCAATACAATACCAATAATTTCATTATCAATCAAGCGTATTAGTGAATGATTGCGCACTAACCTAGAAACTTCTTATTTATTTTTAGCTATATGTGAAATAAATACTAATCATATTAATTAAATAAAGATTCCGTAATAATATCTCTAGTTATCAAGAGAATTGGTGAGAGAAATGCTTAGAAAAATCCTGTATGCAAAACTCCATGGACTAGTGGTCACAGGAAAAAACGTGAATTACTATGGGAGCTTAACTCTAGATAAAGAAATCATAAACATGGCTGGTTTAAAACCCTTTGAATCAGTTCTAGTGGTTAATATTAATAATGGAGCTAGATTCGAGACCTACTTAATACATGGGAAAAAAGGTGAAGTAATCCTGAATGGTGGAGCAGCTAGATTAGGTGAAATCGGTGACAAATTAATAATCCTTGCTTTCGCTTACATCAATGAAGAGGAACTCAATAATTTTAAGCCTAAGATAATTATTTTTGATGAAAAAAACAGAGTTTTAGAGATAAGAGAAAATAATTTATAAGGAAATAATTATATCTCAATATGCATCAATAAAAATTAATCACTATTCTTTAAGATTGAGCTAGGGAATAAACTTGCCCCGCAACAATACTAACCAATTAAAATCAATAAAAATGAAGCTAAGAGCTATACAGTACTTAAGACTCTTAAAAAAGAACTATACTTACGAGAAGCTAGCAAAAGAACTTAATTTACCAATCCCAGTACTAAATAGATATGTCAAAGGCCATGTCTTGCCTAGGGATGATAGAGCGAAGAAAATTATCGAGTATGCTGAGAAAGTGCTTGATTTAGAGAAGGAAGTTAAAAAGCGAATAAAATTCGATAAGGAAGGATTCTTCGATAATACTAAGATAATTTACGACATAAATCTATTGAAAATAATCGTTGAGAAAATGTTGATAACGCTAAGCAGGTGGAATGCGACTAAGGTATTAACAGCGGCAGCGGACGGTATACCTCTTGCAACACTAGTGGCAAGTGAACTAGGTGTGGATATGGTTTATGCAAAGAGAGAAAAAGAGGTAGGTATTAGATCATTCATCGAGGAAAGATGTATCTTGGGTTCATCAGGAATAACTGTTTCCCTGTATATCCCTCGAGGAGCAATAAAACCAAGGGATAGGATACTCATAGTTGATGACATAATTAGAACGGGGGAAACACAGAAAGCTCTATTAAATCTAGTAAAGAAAGCTAGGGGTGAAGTAGTTGGAATCTTCGTTCTTATAGCTATTGGAGAGCTCTGGAGAAAACACATACCAGCAAGCATACCAGTAAAAATATTCATAAAAATAGAAAAAAATAAGAAATAGGGAATCAAGAACCTACTCTAAGCCAAGCTGATTATTAATTATCTCTCTGAAAACGTCTTCTCTCGATGGAGCTGGGTACTCGTAGATATCTTTCTGAATCTTCTTGATCAACTGGATAACCTCCCTAACCTCAATAGGCAGACTGAACCATGAATAGTACTTGTAGCCGATGAAACCAGCTACAAGGAAGACAGCTATTATAATCGGGTAGATAATCAAGTTCGGGTACCTACGGCCAGCGACAACAGTGCTACCGCCGAGATAATCAACACGAACACCAGTTGAGGCTGGAGAAACACTGGCAGCTATATTAGCGGAAGCTGAGTAACCATGCCTAGTAATGCTCTTGACTTGAACCGAGACAGAGTAGTCTCCAGGCTCAACACCACTCCAATCAATCGTGGCCACGTATACTCCTGGATCAGTCTCCTGAGCAGTTATGTTGAATACTACTTCCCCACCAAGTCTAACTATTACGTAGACTTTGGCTCCTCTGATCGGTGCTCCAGTCGCGCTCTCCCTCAGAGTTACCTCGATCGTACTTGTTGCTGCTCCAGTAGCCGGATTCTTGAGAACCGTGCTACTAGTCTTCACTGATACATCCACCGCTACTGGCTGTATTCCCGCTGTCAACTCTATCGCTGGCAAATCATAATGAGGCTTCATTAATGCTAGCTTTATGACATAGTACTGGTTCGATACTAGTAAGCCGCTCTTTACGAGGATAGCGTATTGACCATTTCCAAGGGATATTATTGTGATTGCGTCACCGACGTTAGTTGGGCTTCCACCGACTAGAACTGTCATCTGTATGTTTACGTCAACTCCAGATCCATTCAAGAGGTTTATCACGCTCACGCTGAAGTTAAAGTCATCACCCCAAGTAATATTCGCAACAACCGGCGTTGCAACAACACTCGTAGGTATAGCTAACACCCTAACATAAATCGTAGCACCAGCACTTTCATAATAAGTCTTCTCAAACAAGACCTCAACAGCATACGTGTGACCCTCAATAAGCTTGCTGGCATCAACATAAACGATGTAGACGCCATCAACGAAACTCATTGTCACACCAGCAGAGATTTGCTCGGAGGTAACGAGATCAGTGATATTTAGAGATGTAGCATCAGCCAGTATGTATGAGCCGTCCCTAGTCCTATTCCAATATATCACGGACTCACCAAAGTCACCCCAATACAATGTCAAATTAGCTGGCTG
The DNA here is from genome assembly GCA_026993975.1 of Promethearchaeati archaeon. Classification (GTDB taxonomy): domain Archaea; phylum Asgardarchaeota; class Njordarchaeia; order Njordarchaeales; family Njordarchaeaceae; genus Njordarchaeum. The sequence goes on from JALWRR010000172.1 coordinate 4,387, forward strand.
CACAAATGTAATCGTTCTAACATTCATGACAGTCAACGTTATCACTATTGTTTGGTTCTCGTAATGATTCTTTTCCAAGTAGACATAGATCGTATAGGTTCCAGGAGCGAGATGCATGGTCATAGTGTCAATGCTGAGGCTATAGATACCAGTATCGATCACTGAGAGGGAGTAGTTCAGCTTGTGAGTAGCATTGATTATCGAGAAGTTAGCTATGTCAGCGCTCAAGCCAGCTCCAGTCCTAGAGTCATTAAACATCACTACTATATTTGTGCTTAAACCCCATTCAATTTCCTCAGTAGTTTTTGATGCTGAAGTAGACGTGGGTATCGGATCTATCTGAAGCGATACATATACTATTTGATCTCTATAGTGCGTCTTGTTTATTTCTATTGTTATTATATATGTTCCTATTCTACCTAATTCGCTTGCTCTTGTATCTAGTTTGTATGTACCATTTCCATAATCTCTAAGCTGTGGCACATTTAATGTAGGTCCTCCTTCCTCTGTACTAGTTATTGTACATGTTGCAGTTGCCCCACCTATATATTCGGCTCGATCTGAATCATAGTATGTTAATGTGAGAGTTATGTTTTGATCATAATATATCTTCAGTTTCGTCGTGTCTGGTTGCGCTATTGTTTCATGCAATCTAAGTATGAAAGTTATTGTTCCTGTCTTATTCTCATAGTTCTGCTTTCCAGCATATATCTGGATTAAATATGATCCCTCTGAAACACTTGTTAGAGACAAAGTAACTGTCCAGTATCCATTAAGATATGTCATTTCGCCAGAATATATTAGGACATTTGATGTTGCTTCAACAAGCTTGTATGTTACGTTAGCATTGCTTATTGGTTTTTGGTAGATTTCATCTCTATACTGTACCCATATTGCATAGCTGCTTGTCCATGGAATCTCTATGTACTCATCATAGCTTAATGATGTAGGCCTATTCTTTATCACTAATGTTATTGATTTTTCTTTTAGCTCGTAATTAGCTTTAGATGCCCTCACAACCATTAGGTATGAACCGGCTTTTAATTGCTCTAAAGCTTCTCTTGTGGTATTAATATAGTAACCATTGCCTTGATCTACTAGCGGAATAACTATTGTTGTTTCTGCATAAATTATTGCTTCCAAATCAGCCCCTGGTATCCCTATGTGAAGCAAGCTATCTGAAAAGTAAGCGGTTATCTTTAGTGTTTCATTCCAATAGATTATAGTTCCTGGATCAAGTGTTACGTCTAACGAAGTAATTCTGTTTTTCACTGTTAAACCAATTATGAGAGGAGTTGGTTTAAGATAATTTACTTGATCTACAGGAGTCGCATTCACTAATATTGTGTAGCTCTTGCCACCCTTCAGAGAGGATGTATCAACTGTGAAATTAAAGCTTCCAGTAGATAATTTATTTGCTGTTCCACTTATCTCTGCACCACCACTAGAATTAATTACATACCAGTAAACAGTACCATCAATTCCGTTCCCAGAATTATCAGTAAAGTTGACGTAAATATGAATAGTATCTGTCCAGTAAACCTCATAGAAAGTCAGAGACTGGAATAAAGAGAGTTTAGTTACTGTCGGAGCTGTCGTTATATCTAGATCCTTTAGATAATATATCACTCCGCTGGTAATTGTTATAGTAACATTTACATCTGGTCCTGCTACAACTGTAGATAAGGAACTATCACTATATATGGTTATATTATCCCATCTCTCTGTAGGTGAGGTTTTTGTTGCGTTAAATGATATATTCCAGCTACCAATCTTCAAGTAAATATCTATCCATCCAGTTAGGTTAGTGTATGCTTCGCTTTTAGTAGTTGCATCCGAAGAATTAGTTATGATAACTCTTCCGTCCTGAATTATCTGAGGCTCGGTAGTATTAGTATATGCTTTTAACCTAAACCTAATTAAGTTCTTCATTACTATTGCTCTAGAATCCATGTGTATAACATAGTCGTATGTAGAGTAATCTATCGTTAATGTATCATTAATGTAACTTCTCCCCCCACTACTAACAGTTACTTTTATTAGGTATTCATATCGAATAGCATCAATCTCAGCGAAACCACTAGAATTCGTATATTCAGTATACACAACAGAGGAATCACTCGTGTTAATTAATTCTACTTTAGCGTTCTTTATTGCGTAATCATCATTATCTAGAACCCTGATAAACAATATTATCTTGAACCTCTCAATACTATTCTTTGACGCTGAAACAGGATTATTAATCCAGTTATATATATTTAGGAACCCATTGACCCTATCGGTAGGGGTTGATCCACTAGGAGTCCATGGAACAACATAATACGTGTAATTGAGTTGCGAGGAAAGAGCTGGATTTTCTATCGATACGTTAAGTGCCCAGAAAATATAGTCAATATCTGAATCATTACCCTCATTATAGAACTGCATTCTAACATCCGAAATCGTCAATCCTGTGTACGCTAGATCTTTCTTTATTATACCAATTCCTCTTCCCGCTGAAGAGTGGAAAAAGGCTATATGATCCCATGCCGTATTGTTCCCATAGAAGTCTTCGTGTTCCGCTCCAACAAGAGCTTCAGTAGTTAAGCTGAATGATGTAGATCCAGTACCATTGTATCTAATGACAAGTGCTGTGTAATGAACTTGACTATCAGGAGTAAATACCACTTCCTCATTAGTTGTTCCTGTGGAAATTGAGTACCCAGCGACAGATCCATCGTTTTTAAAAAGGATTAAATCCAAGTCATAATCGCTTGTTGACCAACTAATAGACATTTTATGACCAACACCAACGAGATCTGAGTCTGGGTAGAAATCCATTATCGATATCGCGCTTCTGGGAATCAAGTACGTGAGGTCATTTTCATTGGTTATGAATCCAGTATATAGCGTCCCATATCCAATATCGTTTCCATCAAGCTCAACCCTAAAACTCATGTCTCCATCTCCATTATCATCATCCAGAACTCCAACAACTATGTAATAGTAGCCATCGACGGGAGCATTAAAACTAAAATCAACTCCAGATCCCGCGCCACCGCCATCATGCCAAATTGCGTAGTTATTATCAACTAAATAATCAGAGGATCCCGTATCAGTGAGCTCTAACCAGTTACCATTAGGATCCATAACTCTACCGTAAGGATCATCGGAACTCCAGCTATTAGTATAATAATCATTTCCAGTAGTCCATATTGTTTCTGAGTGAGTACCAGCTGTGAGATATACTCTGAATACCTGAATTATTGGTAAATTCGTTGCCGTATCATACACCTTGTAGATAGACCATGTGTCTGTTACTGAACCATACTTCTCCGGATATATCGCTTTGGACATATTTACTAAGCCAGATGGAGTATAGACATAATCGAACGTGGAATCGACTGGACCATCATCTTGATCAAATACCCATCCACCAAGGAAGTAATTGGCATTAAAGTATGATGAAGCAGCGGAATTCCATTCGTATAGTTTTTCCTCAACTTTAAAGCCGAAATCATAAAATCTAAAGTAATAATCAACCTTCGCTAGATTTACTCCTTGCACCTTATAGTATAGAGGAACACCCTCCACTACATACGTTACAAATACAACACCCATAAATGCGCTTGTGAGAGGATCATTTTGCTCTAGTATGTATCTATCAGTGTACATTATATTGTTAGTATCTGCATCACCCCAGTAGCCCTCATAACTTAATGAACCATTTCTAGTTATTCCAAATTGCGTCCATGTATGCCCAACTTCATCACCGCTAGGTAAAGTGATATTCATTACTTTTCCTCCCTTATCTGGTGGAAGCTTAACACTCCATCCCGCATTCTTACTAGATACTATGTACATTATTCCATTTGATACAGTGACCTCATCAACCGTTATTCTCTTTGTGTATGTCGGGAGATCCTTATAACTTGTGCTCCAGTAAATCTGGTACTGTACGCTTTCTCCCTGTAATAAATCAACAAGGAAAGTTATTGTTGCCGAATCAATATGAGTACTATTGTGATAAGTTATGTTCCATGGCTGGTAAGGTGTCTCTGTATACTGATCCCCATCTAATTTTATCACTCTTATTGAATATTTGAATGCTGGAGGAGTAAAATGTATATAGACATCAACAGGCCAATCAGTTCTATTACTTATTCCTGGCTCAGTTATAGTTACATTAATCCTATATTCCCAATCAGTATCCCACCAGTTACCAGGAGCTTTTGTCCATGTTATTCCCGCTGAGTTAAGAGTTACTGGTTGATTTCTCTTTAAGTTGAGAGTCTCGTAAACTAGTTCGCTATGAGCATTAGTAAGAGAAGATTCTCTTTCCTCAACTTTGCTCTTGACTATTGATAAAGGTGTATTGCCTGTTGCTTTACTTGGCATAAACACATATATTTGCGAAAGGATAGGTAATGTCAATGCGAAAATTATTGCTATGCTTATTAAAATTTTTTTAGTTTTAGCCATTTTTATAACCAAATAATTTAATTGCTTGCGATAGATAGAATAATTTTGATAAATATATAAATCTTGCTAATTCTTCACAAATATTTTATTAACAATCATTAACAAAGAATGATAATTATTACAAAGAATGAATAGGAAAGCTATGGAATTACCTATTTTAATAGTTATCTTTAGTTTAGAGGGATTTTATTATCTCGCTTACAAGAATCTTTCCAGATTCTTTTTCGAATGGTGACATCATAGCTTCATAGTCTAATTCATCATACTCCCTCTCTGTTGGTAGGTATCCATAGTAACCATTGGAGTAAGTTATTATCCATGTCTTCTCCACTTTGTTTTTTATGTCTATTGCGTATTGACAAGAGAGCTCTAGCGGCAGGAATACTAGTTTTATATCTCCTATCATGAGTAAACCAATGTTCACTGTGATTTTCTCTGGATAATTTCTTAGATATTTAGCGAATTTTTCATAGTTGCTTAATAGTATTCTAGCTGTCTCAATATTCTGGCGGATCCTCCTTTGATATCCAGTATCCTTGCTCTCATTTAGCTTGATTTCCCACTCGTTTATCCTTCTTATTAACTCCTCCTTCATATCGCTTATTTTTCTACGTGGCAAAATCACTTTAATCACTCTAGATGATATCTCACTTGAATTTATTCTAGTTGCGCTTCTTAATCCCTCAATCACACTATCAGCAACAATGTTCCCGATTCTCTCCGCTTCCTCTGGTGTCTGATTTCTCCTGATAAATCTCGTGCTCTGATCCCCAGCTGCGCCAATAGAGTAGAGAGTTATGATATCTCCTAGCTCTCTCTTAATAGTGGATGTCGCGTATGATAAGAAGTCTCCGCTATACATTAGGTTGCTAGCACCTAGCACTGTTAGGTGGCAAGTTAAATTAATGAGAACCCATTTCTTTTTATCAGTCAGTACTAATACTTCATCGTCTTTTACACCACTTGGATTAACTCTGTTTGCACAAAAATTCTCTGCCCGCGTTTTCCCAAAGTATAGCTCGGTTTCATATGAATTCTTAACAGCTTGCTTAGCGACCTCCAGTATTTTTTCTGATAGGAATTCCCTATACTTAGTTATTAGCTCTATATCATCTTTCTTAAGTAGGTCTCTAAACAAGATCATGTTAAGCATTACATCTGGTGCAGAATGCGTATGTGTAGCAACTAAATATATGTTATCCTTACTTATCCTAAGGGACCTAGATATCTTATCCCTAATCATATCCGAGAAATCATTCTCTAAAGCTAGAACCTCGATAGATATTATCAAAACCTTTTCACTATCTCTAAGAAAAAGAGCCCTAGCATAAATATCATTAAGCTTACCAATAGCCCTATTACCAATGAAATACCTTTCAGCATACCCACCAAGCGGGTAACCAGGTTCAGGAGTAATATTAATTTCACTAACACCAACAAGCATCCAAACTTACCTTCAATCAAAACACAATAGTATCATAAATACCTCTCTATAAACTAGATCTATAAATGCTTATATCAATTTATTACGCATTCTTACAAGTTATTCTTAATAAAAATAAATAACTTGTCCTATCAGAAAAAAAGATTATGCATTTAATGCACAATAAGGATAAGAAATATGAGGAAGAAAACTTTCTAAAGAGCATTTCAAGAACCTATATAATAGCTACAAAAAGTTTAGAGACCTTATTTATTTGATGCTTGTGATACGGTGAGTTTTCTTTCATCCTCCCACAAACCGAATATGTAACCAAAAGTCAAAGAGAATGTTGAAATACCTATGAGGTTAAATACAAGAATTGATAGAGCTATTGAGAGAGACCAGATGTAAATCCATTCAATAAAGAATAATGCGATTGTAGGTATGGAGTAAGCTAACCAACCACTTATTGCTCCTTCATGAGGTTTACCAGCTGTAATTCCTGCACTTATACCAACCGAAGCTCCCAAAATAAATACTGGTGCAACAAATGTGCTTAATCCAGCCATGCCTTCGCCTCCCGTAAATCCTAATAGATACGGGATGCCGAAAGCTATCATGCTTACTAACAGGTAAACACCCATACCTGCTATTGTAGCGATTAATATTGATTTTATTCCACCAGATCTATAACTAGCCATGAATCTTAAGTACTCTCTAGCTATTTTCTCAACTCGACTTCTTATTTCACTCTCTATTCGCTCATCAACAATAAATATATCGCTGGTTGCGGCTTCTTTAATATATGTTTCAAGCTCCTGCACTAGCTTTAAAACAAGTTTTTTAGTTGCATTAGGATTATCAGTTGAATCTGTCAGAACTACAACGTAGTAATACTTCGTATCTATACTGAACTTATAGAAGCTTAAAGCATAACCATCTAGATCAATTCTCTGAGGCCTAGCAAATATCTCTTCACCAAACTGCAGTAAGGCTGCTATAAAACCACTCATCAACGATTCATCTTTGAACCTAACCTCTATCTCTCCAACCCTATAGGAACTAATGAGATTACCCGCTGAGTCAATAATTAGTACACGATAAAGCATAAATAACACCTTTATAATACTTCATAATCAGCTATATATTGATTTGAAAAAGTTTAATAAAAATAATTCTCCTCATTTAGCTCACTAGATACCTTATTTATATATAATGAAGAACCTTAGAAACGCATAGAATACAAGTAAGAGCCATTTGCAGACATCTTTATCCAAAACAACTCTTCGAATAATCTCCTGTTTTCTACATCAATAAATCATGAACCCAGCGTCGTAATAAAAGGAAAAGGATTAAGGAGAAACTAACTTAGTCTCGCCTAAAACACCACCTAACTTAAAACTCCCGACTGCAGCAATAATGCTAGATGTTAGTAAAAATGGCAATGCAATATAAAGGGAGGCTAATGATAATATGTCATCGCTTACCCAGATATTTGGAATATGCAAAATAACTATTAATATGCCCACAATACTAATCATAGCGCCATAAAATATTCTTGTTGCCTCTCTTCCCAACCAGAAATAACCTATCAACTCAAATATAGAATAAATAACCCATGCTAGAATCATGATAGCTAGAAATTGGCTACTAGTGATGCTTAAGGCTTTGCTCACAGCTTCATTAATGAAAAACCCTAAATAATATACTGGAGCAAAGATAATTATTGCGATAGCTGTGAAAATATATTTTCTAACACTAGCACCAAGTCTAATCCAACCAATAGCTCTCAATATGACACTTATAGGATAAGTAAAGAAAGCAAATATAGATATGATTGGTACTAGTAAAGACCCAATAGAAACAGCAGAAAAAATAAAGCCAACTCCTAAAGCTGGATTCTCTCCTTCATCTAACATATTAAAACACCAAAAAACAATTAGTAGTGATAAAAATTTAAATATTACGCTGTAATAGAAAAATTAATTAATAAAATCTTCATTATTCGCGTCAATATGACAAATAATTACCAAAATCATCAAAAATTAAATCTGTATGCTCTATTAGACTCAATGAAATCTCTTATTATTTGAGAAGAATGAATAATTCAGATACATTTTATATAATAC
>JALWRR010000173.1:0-2752 GCA_026993975.1 Promethearchaeati archaeon
TTAATATTCTTAGCACTGGTCATAACTATAGCTTAGATGGTTTAGGTTGCGAAGATGAAAGAGGTAATACAAGAAGTAGTGTGATTCACGCTGAAATAGCAGCAATTAATGCTATATCTAAATCAGATAAGAAAAAAGCTAAGGGCATTTATGTTACACATCAGCCTTGTAAAAATTGCCAAGATACTATTGCTAGCCTAGGGCTAGAGTTAAATGTAGTAAATGCTTTTATGAAATTTGACACAGGTAAGTTAAGGTATAGCTTGATACCACCTCAGACTTTGAGAGGTATAGCTGAAGTTCTTACATACGGAGCTAAAAAGTATAAGCCCAATAACTGGAAGGAAGTAGATAATCCAGAGAGATACTTAGATGCTCTATTTAGGCATTTAGAAGCCTGGCGAAGTGGTGAGAAACTAGACCCTGAAAGCGAATTACATCACCTTGCTCATGCTTTGACAAATCTATCGTTTTTATATTATTTTGAGGATCAAAAATAATCACATAGGATAGCCAAATTCTCACGATTTTATATCATCTTGATATATCTATTAAGATGATATAAAAATCAAATATGGAGATCTAAAATTTAATTAAATTTTAAGATTTATTATGATATAATTATAATATTTAATTAGAAAGAAGGAGTGTAAATGGCAACAATTCAAGAGTATGTCGAGTCTAAGCTCGAAGAAGTAGAAGCTAAGGAATTAGCGAAAGCCTTAGGAGTTTCTGCGAGTATGATAAGTGCTTATAAGAAGAGTTTTAACCCTAGCCTAGAAGTAGCTAAGAGGGTATATCAAATGGATGGTATTGTACTTCATCCATTTGCAGAAGAATCACTTAAAAAGGAGATTGAGAAATGCTAAATTTAATAGAGGTCGAGGAAGCTATTGTTCAATGGTCGCATGATCGAGGTATTCTTACTAATGGTAAGTCTATAACACAAGCACTAAAACTTGGCAGTGAATTCGGAGAGCTGTGTGACAACTTAGCTAAAGGTAAAGATATAAAAGATGACATTGGTGATATGTTTGTAGTACTATGTAATCTAGCAAGGCTTGAAGGTACTACTATAGAAGAGTGTGCAAATGTAGCTTATGAAGAGATTAAAGACCGTAAAGGGTTTTTAAATGCTAATGGCACTTTCATTAAAGAAAGTGACCCAGCTTATAAGCAGTTGAAAATGGAGCTTGACAATGATACTGCAATGTAAAGGTAAAGACCTAGATAAAGTACCAGTATCTAAGCTAGAAGATAGATATTATGCTTCTATTAAGTATGATGGGCATTATGTTCAGATACATTATGATAGGGGTAATGTTAGGTTCTTTACTAGTGGAGGAAAAGAGTTTTACCATGATTTAGCTGCTGCTGAATTAGCTAAATATCATCTTAATGATAAATTTATTCTTGAAGCTGAGTTTATAGCTGATACAGACGGTAAGCTAGGGAGTAGAGGCAAAGCAGCTAAGCTAACTACATATCGTACTAACTTCGAAAAAGGCTTACCTAACTCAGGAATGGAGAATGACAAGTTTATGGTATTTGATATTATAACGCCTACTATGCCATTCTCCGAAAGACTTAAAGCTTTAAGAAATTTAGGCACTGTGAAATATCTTAAACCTGTTGAATACCTAGGGCCTTTACAGCTATCAACCTTAAAAGAAACTGCTAAAACCTTAGCTAATGAGGGCTATGAGGGTATATATCTAAAAAGCCCTAACCACCTATATTTGCCTGGTAAGCGAGTTAACAATGCTATTAAGCTAAAGGCTAGGCCTACAGCAGATATTATCTGCATAGATGTTGAGTGGGGTGAAGGCAAATACACTGGAATGATAGGCTCACTTATTCTACAAGATAGCGAGATGAGAATAGTTAAAGTGGGTAGTGGACTTTCAGATTTTGAAAGAGCTAGAAAGCCTGAGGATTTTATAGGGCATATAATAGAAATTGAGTATGAGCAAATACTAGATACTTATACTCAACCCGTATATAAATGTATACGAACAGATAAGGAGAATTAAATGAGAGACGAAGAGTTTAAAGAGTATCTAATTATAGTACTTACATTGGGAGTATTGATTGACCAAGTTCCCTACAGAGGAGTGCGTAAAACAGAACAAACAAGGTCGATGCGAGATAAGAGCTTTGCTGTGGCAAGGTAGCAGATTTGTGGAGGTAGAGTGATGAAAACAATTAAAGTAAAAATCCGTGAATGGGATGATATGGAAAAAGAGTTCGGCTTGGATAAAAACGGTAGCATAGAATGCAAATACCGTTTTTTAGACAATATGAATCCTTTATGTGGGAAAATGGTTGAACTATATTTCGATGAAGATTTTAATTCGTGGCGAGAGCAATACACAAACAAGCATTGGTACATATATAAAGATATGGTTGAGCCAGAATACAGACATTTAATGGAGGTAGAATGATATGACAGTATCAGGATTTTATTTGGTTGGTGTACTCGTTATGTTCATAGTTTCAACCATTCTTTTGATCGTTAAAGAAACAGACGATTGTAACATAACAATACCGTCTTGTTTTCTCATAGGTGTACCGTTGCTATCGCTCGTAAGTTGGCTCGGTGTATTGTATGCGGCATTGCTATTTATTAGAAAACATTGGAGGAGTAAAATATGGCTCGTTCTTGGTACAAAGAAAATAAGCACATACTCGAGGCTTGGGCTGAAGAGAAAGAAATACAATTTAGAGAAAAAGATATTTTATGTGAATGGAA
>JALWRR010000173.1:2762-3178 GCA_026993975.1 Promethearchaeati archaeon
GGAAGAACCTTTTTGGACAGCTACAGTAGAATACCGTATAAACCCGAAACAGAATATCCTATTTATGCGAAACGAAAGGATTTGGATATTTGGGTTAGATTTGATGAAGAAACTAAATACGAAGTAATTGGAGGCAAGTTTCCGGACAATGTAGAAAAAGTTGCAGTTTTCTACTTAGGCGATACTTTAAAAGGAGCATCTTCCCATAAAAATAAAGATAAATGGGAAATCGTACCTAATCCGTATGAACTTAGAGATAAAGATCCAGTATGGTGTTGGAACAACCATTACAAAACAAGCAGAGATGTAAGATTTCTAGATGCATTAAATAAAAAAACTTTTTTTTTAATATTGAAGAGATGGGGAATGGAATATGATAATTACGACAAGATACTTCCCTGGGAAATGGCTGATTG
>JALWRR010000174.1 GCA_026993975.1 Promethearchaeati archaeon
CCTATATAGCTCAAGCAGCTCATCATCAGAGGGGTTAAACACAAATCTAATCTTCTTTCCCTTTTCCTTTAAACTAAGGAATAATTGAATTATTTTTCTAGAGTTCATATTATATGGATGGTACGAGCCTGCAATAACGAGTGGTATATTGATTTTCTCTATTATTTTATATAAATTGAAGAAGGCTTCATGATCAATCCTCCCTACTATGAGTAAGTAACGGTCTTTCTCTTTTTTGATTTCATGTTCAGGTATGGGTATATTCATTGTTGGGTAGAACACGCTGATCTTGTCTTCAAGCATCGATTCAGTTCTATGAACCTTAATAAGCTTGACTAAGGTTCTTCTGCTATTAACCAATACAATATCAGATTCCTGTATAAGTTTTTCTTCTATGCGTAGCATTACAGATGGAAAGCGAGAAGCAATTATAGCATAGAATGAACCTGAAATTGGGTAGATCATTGGATCGTGAAGATATAATAATATGGGAAAACGCTTCTTGTAATATTTCCTTAGATTTAGAGAAACTTGACCTCCAGGGATATTATGTGCAATAACAATATCCGGTTTAATACCATTTATGCTTATTGGTACCTTACCTAATGTCAGTGTGTATAGCGTTCTCCCTAGAAATTCATTTTTTGCTAAATAGATGGGGTTAATTTTCAACCTTTGGAATAGATCCCATTCCCTCACTTTTGGTTTTATTATAGATAATAGAATAACCTCATTGTTAAACTTCTTGAGGAATGAAGCTTCATATGCTCCAACTCTCTGTACGCCGCCAGGCGTAGTAGTATGGATTATGATGAATACTCTCAAAGGTATTCACCTAGATCATCGAAATAAAGTTCTTTATTGATGGCGAAAAGTCCAGCACAGTTCTAGGCTTTCTCGTTATTTTTGCATTTATGCTCCAGTACCCGAAGTGACTATGATCCTGTTTTGCTGAATTATATCCATGGTCACTAACTATCATTATTATAGCTTCGTCGTATATCTTCGAGATAATTCTCTCAATTCTTTTACCTAGTTTCTTGTAGATGGTGTATAATCTGATCATATATGCAAGGTTCTTAGGTCTGTAGAACATGTGTGATGCTATATCGATGATAGGTGTATACCACAGTATAATGTCGTAGTTATCAAGGTTTTTCAACAGAATGTCTAAGGTGGACTCTGTTATTCTCCAAACATAGTCGAGAAAAACTTGTCGTTCGTTCGGATGTGCGCCGATGTAGAAGTACAGTGTGTTTCTAATCAGTGAGTATATGTTATCGTTTATTGGCGGAAACTCTATGAGTAGAACTCTAAGCCCTTTATTTATAGCCTCATATATGAAGGTTCTTCTTAGTAACTTCCTAGGAAGACGCTCAGAATACGCTGCCTGCACAAGTAACTTCAGCACCACTTTCTCATTCAAACTCAATCTACTATAGTTGTCCAACATTATGAATTTAGAAACTGTATTTTTCATATCAAATAACGGTATCCCATTTACCTCTCTGGTACACTTACCATTGCACTGAGGCGACTTATCAATTACCTTTTTAAAGATGCGAACAAGATAACGAATATAGTAAAGGGTTTTAATCCTTTTGATTAATGACAATTTCTTTGAGTTAAACCCATATTTTGTAACATCAATACCCGTTAAGAACTTAGCCCAAATTATCGGTGTATATAGGTCTGACCCGACGAAATGATATCCAAAGCTATCTAGCACATAATGGTCTAGTCTCCATTTGCGAATAAGATTATAGTCAAGGCAGTCGATCCCCAAGATAATTATTTTCTTACTTTCTAAACTCATGATCTTAACACCATCATAGGAGTATGATCTTGAATGATGCGTTAGCACCCATAATCATTTTCTTACATTTCCAACAACTTCTATTGTCTTATATCTAATAACCTTTAATTTTCAATACACTGAGCTTTCTCAGAATCTTATATCAGTCTTATATCTTAAGATAGAAGTCTGGGTAAGACTTGTCTAAGCCTAAGCTTTATCAAACTCGCAGAATTGGGTCGATTATCAGGTAGCGAATTTCCCGCTTTCTAACGCTCTCGATTAAGCCGCTACGCTCTAAAAGCTCAAGAAGCTCCTCTTCAAACCTATACTCTCTTACATGCATTGGATAAATCATAGCCCTTGTCCCCTGACGTAGTAGATCCGGGCATACCGCTTCTTAATGACTGTTGAGAGATAAAGGTATCCGCTTGGTTTAAGGATTCTGTAAGCCTCTCTGAGTAATCCCTGAACAATCTGGGACATGCTCTATTACCTGGGATGATATCATTATATTGAAGGAGTTATCTAGTGTTTACTTTACATTACATGCATCGACAGCTATTTCCTTGGCAAAAATAGTAAGTTTCTTCATCCTCTCTATCCCTCCTTAATAAGTCCTCTAACATCTCTGGAACAGACAAATCTATGGAGTACACATGCTTTTTTCGCTGTACTCTTAAAAGGGTTATTTGTTCTTGGTCACTCATTCTACCTCTTTGCTAAGCAGCAACAAGCCTCCCTAAGGCATACGGTACGACCTTTATGAGCCATTGATTCTGGAGAGCTCCAAACAAAATTCACAGAGTGAGCCTTTTCTATACCTATAGAACCTTCTCGCTACATGTGTCAGGGTAGCTGGTTCTATGTGGGAAACAGTATCTTCTAGAGTACATACTATGTCTGCATGCTTCCATTATTCATAGCATATTATTTGCATGATCTCGAGATATAAGCTTGTGCATTATTTTGTCGCGGTGATCTATGTCTATATCGTTAAGAGCCCTTCTTAATGCCCGCGTTTGCACATTATTAATGACGAGATACCGTGAATAGGGTATAGGTCATTTATATACTACATATTTTCGACTAAAGCAAGGCAGCCAAGGTCTCCTCAATTATATCTTTCAAGAGTATGCTACATCTCCAGTAATTGAAATATTTAGCCATGTTCTTAGCGCCTCTGATGTAATCGTCAGGGTTCTTAATAAACTTCGATATGTGTTCCATTATATGATCTCTACTGAGATTACTTATTACCAAACCTGCTGAGAACTTCTTAACCGAATACGAGAGTTCTAAATACCTTGGTATTATTAGTGGTATATGAGATGCTATGTAGATTTTAGGCTTCATAGGGTCTGTTGTCAACAGTTCAAGTG
>JALWRR010000175.1 GCA_026993975.1 Promethearchaeati archaeon
CACCAATAGCTAGCATGTCTTCTCTTCCTTTCTTTGAGTCACGGATATGAGAATTAATACAATATTTTTTCACGGAGTGATAGATCTCAATTGGATCACCGATCAACTGTGCTTGTGTTGTGTCAAATGTAATACCTAAATACCTGCTTCTAATCTCTTTAATCACGAAGAGTAATTCTGATGGACGACCTATATCAAAATCATTAGCACGAATCTCTAAAGCTATTTTAACGTTCATTTCTTCAGCGTACTCAACAATGCGTGACAAGCTCTCAATTAACTGTTTCATTGCTTCTCTGTACATTAATTTACAGGGTAAAAAACATAATCCAGCATGCATAGTTACAGTACTAGCACCTACATCATACCCTAACGTTACTGTATCGATGATTTCTCGTATAGAGAGTTCACGAATCTCTTTATTGAAATCAGCTATATTTATGCTATAGAATGGGGCGTGAAGTAATACTTCTAAACCAAGTTCCTCTTTTTTCTCTCGTAATTTTCTTCTCAGCTTTTTACTTATTCTAGAGGGTTTAAAATCCGGATATGAGCAGATTACTTCTATAGAATTGAATCCATTGATAGAGGCTAGTTCCATCATTTCTATAATATTTCCATCTAAACTAGAGAAAGCCGATGTAGATACTCCTATCAGGTAATTCATTTTCCTTCACTAATCATTTTTCTAAGTTGTTGAACTAGATCTCTTCTAATAGATGCCAGGATAATGTCACTATTCTTAGACTTACTAATTCTATGATACAATTCAATAACACGATTTAACCCTTTTACATCATATGGTACATGATATGGTGAAGGGGGTGGACCTATAATAAAGTTATCAATCTTGATAAGGTTAATATCTTCAATCACGTTTTCGTTTTGTCTCGACTCTAATAGATGAGGAATATTCAAAGCGAAATGAATTTTATCTAAGTGACGCTGTATCCATAACATATCTCGGAAGCTTCGAACCAAATCAAAGCTATAGGGATAATTCTCAATGAGTAACTTCACGCTAGAGGACTCTGCCTTCTCAAGAATATATCCTAGTCTATCCAGGGTTATTTGAAGCGTTTTCTCAAGATGCTTTCTCTCGGGATAAAAAAGCATACCAGCTCTTATTATCACTGCATTAGCATCTAAAATATTAGCTATATCTATTACCTGCTCATAGTGCCTTGTAGCTAATTTACCTATATTATCGTCCAGAGAAGATAGGTTCTGCACAAATGATGGAGCCTTTAAACTTATTTCTAAGCCTATATCCCGAATAAATTTACTTAAGTTTCTTAGGTCTCTTTCACTGCTAGATAGGGAGAAATGAGGCTCGGAAACAAAAATATTTACGTGATCGAACTCGTG
This sequence comes from Promethearchaeati archaeon, assembly GCA_026993975.1. Taxonomy (GTDB): domain Archaea; phylum Asgardarchaeota; class Njordarchaeia; order Njordarchaeales; family Njordarchaeaceae; genus Njordarchaeum. The sequence goes on from JALWRR010000175.1 coordinate 1,369, forward strand.
ATTTTGTGCAAAAATTAACGCGTCTCTAATTCCGGTTCTAAACGCAATTATTGAGGAGACACCAAATCTCAAACTAATCCCTAATTAAAGCTTTTTTATGCTTTTCTAATTCCTCTCTACTCTTAAGAGCTTTCTCCTTATTAGCTACCTCAAAGATAAGTGGTGCAGAAATATTATCTCTAATCAAACGCGCTAATAATTCCTTATAATTTATTTCTCCCTCACCAACAGCTAGAAGTAAACTCTTGCCCCTCGGTGAATCACTAACATGGATATTTCTAATGAATTTTTTAAGAGCTTCATAGTACTTTAATGGATCATCAACAACATTAGCTTGAACAACATCGAACGTAACTCTGAGTTTATTATCAGATATATTATCTAGAACATAAAGTAAGTCACTTAAACGCCCAATATCTAGTTTTCCTCCTCTGTTCTCCATAGCTAGCATTATATTATAATCATTAGCAAACTCAATTATATCCCATAGAGATCTAATTAAAACCTTTAAGGCTTTTTTTCTATCGATCTGACAAGGCAAGAAGCATAATCCCAAATGAAAAGTAACGATTGGGGAGTTCAGCTCGCTAGCTAATACAATTGTGTCTTTAATAATTTTTACAGATACTTGCCTAATCCTTTCGTTAAAGCTTGCTAAATTAAGGCTATGAAAGGGTGCATGAATCTGTATCCTTATTCCATGTTTTCTAGCTATACTATTTATCTCGGATATTTTCTTGTAATCGGGTTGATCCGGTAGTACATCGGGTGTCTCGCAGAAAATTTCAACAACCTGAAAATTATTCTCAATGGCGAATTTAATTGTCTCTATAGCCGCATTCTTATAGTTCTCTGCGAGAGATGTTGATAATCCATATAAGAGCCTCATAATACATCCCTTAAGTAATCGATAAGCAACCTAGTAATTGTTGGATCAATTGAAGCAGCAACAATGTATTCTGGTTTCACAACCTTATATATTTTTACGAACTCGTAATAACTATGAGTGATTGATTGGATATATGTACTATTTTCCCATGGTGAGGGTCGTAATCCCAGATAAATTAACTCTATCTTATTAAGTACATCCCCACTACAATTTCTAATCAAAAAATCAACTGAGCTTCTTGATTCCAGTAAGTGAGGTATATTTAGAGCAAAACCGACGTTGTTATAATCTTTAATTAACTCATATATATATGTGAAGCTCTCAGCTCTTCTAAGGATCTCGTAGGGATAATAGTAATTCTCGAGAAGTAATTTTATCCCATAATGTGAAGCTTTATCCGCAATCTTTCTAATGCTCTCGGTAAAGACTCCTAATATCTCATCTTTGCATTTCTTCTCTGTATGAAACATCATGCCAGGCTTTATTATTACTCCGAGCGCACCTACTCTATGAGCTATTTCAATAGTTTCAATATATTCCCTCATCGTTGTTTCTCTTATTTCACGTAATATGCTAGCTAGATTCTCTGAGAAACTTGGAGCTTTTATAGTGAACTTGACGTCACTAACAGCATCTCTTATCTCGCTTGCTATCTCATCTATATTATCTATAGATAAATAGGGCGGAATTAAGAATAAATCCACGTGCTTTATATTTAATTCAATAAGGAGGCTTATTAGGTCCTTTACTGTACGCTGCTTAAATAATAGTATAGAAGAAACACCAAGAACCATTTTTGTGACACCAAAATGCTTTAAAAAAGATAATTAAAAACCAAGTATTAACTTATTTATGTTCTATGATGCATAATACTTAAACCGATGTCAAATGCCTTCAAATTTAAGTCAATTATTTTAGGATCCCGCCCACTGAATACTCTTTTAATAGCTTCTCTTCCTGAATCTACAGATAAAGGAAATCCAGGTATTTTAAATGCGGCACCAACAAGGATAGTGTTTTGAAGTACTGGTGTTCCTAGTTCTTTAGCTTTATCTAAAGCATCGATCTCTATCACATTACTAGTTGCCTGCTTTAATGCATTAATAACAGTTTCTAAGGGAGGGTATTCCTCAAGTCCGGCTGTTGATGATGGAGGAGGTATAGGGTTCAAGTTAAGGATTAGGTAACCGTTATGCTTCAGCATTAATATGTTTCTTAAGGCTTCAACAGGCTCCAAACCTATTATTAGATCAGCAGTCCCCTGCTTTATTAATGGAGAATATACGTTTCCAATTCGCAAAGTTGCTATTACTCTTCCGTATCTCTGTGACAATCCATGTATCTCGCTCATTATTGCTTTCTTCCCCTCTATTAACGCGGCTTCAGCCATTATTGATGTAGCTGTTAATATTCCTAAGCCGCCAACTCCAGCAACTAAGATATTGTATTCAGATTTATCCATGCTTTTCACCTATTATTGGATCAAAATCTAAAGAAGAAAAGCTATGAAATCAATGTTTTAAGTGTTAAACATATTCATTCAATCTCATTAACGCATTCCTGCGTCTTAGTAATATATATGCCATAATGAAGCTTAACTGGATATTTCTCATGCTCAACAATAATTAATCCCCTCTTGAGTAGATTCCCAAATACTTTCTTCTCTCTAAAATCTTTATCAGATAGTATTAACTCCTCTATCTTAGATGGTATCTGATTAAAGGATCCAGCAAGTATCTCCCACCACAAATACTCATAAGCAATAATTGGTTCTAGATTAGAATCATAATCACCATACAGTATGATCTCATCTTCGAGGGATTTTAATTCGCTTAGAAAATCCTCCCCATATTTCTCAGCTATTTTTAACCATAATTTATTATTCAATGCCGGTATTATCTCGTTAATAACGAAATTTAGTAACTTATCAACATTTTCACTGAGAACTAAGTTTTCTTTTTCCTGAGTATACACTAACCAGACCTTAAATAAATCTATTCCAACGCGTCTCCATATTCGAATAATAAAGCACTCGTTCATAAGTAGTATCTCCTCCCTAAAGAATCATAATATTTCAACCTCAAGAATGATCTCAAAACCATCTCTAACTTGATTAATTATAGGTTCTTTACATTGAACACTCTTAATAATTATCCGCTTAAAAATACCTACTATAGCGCCCTTAAACAAGCTTGCCAAAAGCTTAATAATATCTGAGTCTAGTACGTGATCCTCAACGTATACACGAAATATGCCTCGTCCATCACGTAACTTAATAGCCTCAGCCTTAACGCCTTCAGAGAGCATAGAAACAAGATCCGCAACAGTCGTAAAAACATTCTCTTCAGATGATTCTTTAAGTGGAGCTATTAAATCATATACCTCATCTATTATGGCTGATCCAACGTTTTCAGCTATGGTGTATGCTTGATCACCGAAGACGCGTAGGAAAGCTCTCCCTATAGAACTAATAATTCTTTTTGGCAGAATCTTACGAGCCTTCTCAGCAAGATTTTTAATGTACCAAACTCTATATGCACCAACTTTTCTCTCAGAAAGAATTCCAGATGCTTTTAGTTGAGCAAGGTATTTTGAAACAGTTATGCGGCTTATCCCGATTTTTTCAGAAATTTCCTTAGCTGTTAGTCCCCATTGGTATTTTTTTAGAATGTTAATTATTTTTTCTTCAATGCTCAGTCTAGACACCTAAGACTTTTATTTAATTTTGATATAGTGATATAGTGCTTTCACCAAAACGTTAACTAATATTATTATTTATATACTAATATTACGTTAAGGTATTTAGAGTATTTTTTAGTGCTTTTTAATTCGTCGTTTGGTGAAATAATTATGCCTGAGGGAATATTTTTAATGAGGTGGGATCCTAGACTTGGTCCTGATGTACTCGGAATGTACCCATCAGAGGCGATGATTACTAGAGATGAATTAATAGAGATATTTGGTTCATTGCTCTTACATGAAGAAGAAAGAAAAGAGGGATTCTATACTTTTAAAACTGTTGGTGCGTCTCGACTCGATGTTGTAGCTTATTATTCTGGAGAAGAGTTGAATCAGATTTTTGGAGTTATTTTAAGTCCTGGAGAAAAGGCTGAGGATTATAGAGGTGGTCTAGTTAGGCTTGCTCTTAAAACATTTAAGCTTGGTGAAGTGACAATCGATAGTGAGGAACGATGGAGTGAGATATGGTCATGGCTACTTAACTATCCATCAATGACGCTTGAACAGAGATTAGGAGATGTATTCCAAGACGTAGAAAGCTATAAGTTACTTGAAATTTTAGTTGAGGAGGGAATAGCTACAATAGATGATGTCGTCCTAAAGATGAAAACAGAGTTTCCGACTCTCCTAAAAGACGTTATAATCACTTATGTTCATACTTTAGAAGCTCTCAATATTTTCTCAACGAAATACGATGAAAAAGCATTAGTTGAAAGAGTTTACTTATTAAGAGATATACTCTTCCATAGAAGGAAGCCTGAACTCTTCGAAAAAATCTCGAAAGAGATACCTACATTAAAGGATAAATGGGATGTATTTGCCAAAAGATACTATGAGAGTGACTGGATCAACGATAAAGAGATATTACCTAAAATGCTTGGTGATGCTAACAAGTATAAAGTGATACTAGAATTTAGGAAAAGAGGCATAATTCCAGTCCAAGAAGCTAATTCATTAGGATGGGGCGATGTGATTGAGGAGCTAAGAGCTCACGATATAATAGATAAATACGAGGAGTCATATTATTTGTTCAGTGACCCCACTGTCGCGTACGTATTTCCGAGATACGCGATCGCTAGAGTTGTTGAAAAGCTTAAGAATGGTGAGCTAGAGAAGAATCTAGTAATAGATTACTTAAAGATGCTTAGAGAAGCATATTCTAAAGCATAAAATGATAGAGGATAATAATAAAACTAATTCTTTAAATTTTTTTGAGCACAATACTACTTCTCAGAACAATGCTAGTAGTGAAAGAGATAAGTTGCTACAGCTTCTAGAGAAACTAGAGAAGATCGATGTAGATAAACTAGATGAAAGAGAATTAGCATTTATTCTTAAGAAGGCATTAATAAAAGAAGGCAAGAGTGTTCAGGAAGAAGTTGTCCATATTATAGCTAAATACGCATCACGTATTAAAGAACCAGACAAATCAATTAAATTCATAGAATTATTTATGAAAGATAAAAACAACATCGTTAGAGAAACTGCAGCAGTAGCTTATTCGCTTCTCTTAAGCAATAATATAATCGAAACAATTAAGCCCTTAAGAGTCTTAATAAATGACCCAAATAGCACTGTGAGAAAGGCTGCTTGCAGCGCTATAATAGAGAATATCAGTAATCTTAAGAGGGATGAGTACAAAGAGGCTGTGGAACTATTAATAAAAAGTAAGTGGACGAGAGGAATAAAATTTGGAATATTTGAGATAAAGAGTAATTTGAGTGAATTCAATGATAATGAATTACTTGAATTCCTCAAGCAAATAGCTAAAAATCCTAGAACAACAATAATTAAAGCTACTATAGAATTATTGCACAGTATTATGGATCAAAGAAACCCCATGCTTGTGCTGAGATTTATGAGGGACTTATTAAACAATGTTCGTGGAAGAAGAGAGATCATTAAATCATTAAAGAGTTTAATAAAAACGTTAATAGTCTCAAGTATTGATAAAAGAAAATTAATAAAAATAGTAATGAGATCTAATTTATCGAGAATAGAGAAACAAGAATTACTGGACGAGCTGAGATAAGTTAATCATTATGTATCCTCCTGATTTTGAATAATACTGATCCGCCGCAAGTATATGGGGGCCCTGGATCAGGGCATGTTAGGAATCCTTCATCATCATTTTCTCCAATCCCTGTATCCTTCAAGCTAACTCCATGTGAAGCAGCATAAATGATTGATGCCATTGACAAGAAGGCGTGAATGCAAACCGGAGCGCTTTTTGATGTATCTATATAGTACTTATTGAAGATAATTTCGTCACCTATGCGGTATATTGGACAATTACCCTTTATATCCTCTACAGTGATTTTTATCTTATAGCTCAACGCTATAACCCTTCTTATAGATCATTAAATCAAGCGATTAAAGCAATAATTAATTTATCATTATTGCGTATTTTTATGAGGGATTATTTTTATTGCTATGGAATTAATAAGAGAATTGGTTATAAATATGCCAAAGCACGTAATTCAGATAGGGAAACTAGTTATAGAGTCCAAGCGGGAAATTCCCTGGGATGACATTATAGAAATCGCTAAAATAATAAAGAAATTCGCTAAATGGAATCCAGATGAGAAAAAATGGGTATTAAATTGGAGGCTGATATCTAACGTTAAACTAGTGGATATTCTTGTCTCAAGAATTAAGACTGTGGATCCTGATTACGGCTTAACTATAGAAAAAGAGATAAGAAACCTACTAGATAACATACCGAGATTCATTATAGATGAAGATAAAATAGCTATATTGCCGTTAAATGCAGATCCCTACGAGCTATTAGATAAGTTGAGTAAAAGAAAAATAAGAGTTACTATAAAGTATAGGGACATTAGCTTAGAGAGATACGGTGAAATTAGCATACCTTATCTCTATTTCCCAATAGATGTATTTAGAGCTGAGAAAGACATAATTATGCAACAATTACCGAACGAGATGCAGAACATAATCAAGTCAATTGATTTAGGAAAAATTGTGCGAAGGATTAGAGTTTATCCAATTAGTTCTAAGAAGATTATAGTAGACTTAGGCGACATGCACAACGAGCTATTAGAAAGAGATTTAATAAAGCTAGGTGAAATAAGGATATTCCTAGAGGATTCTACTGGAGTGCTAAAAGAGAGGATTTACCACTTATACAGGAGAATAGTTAGGAATAATAGAGTCAAAATTATCTTACCTTCATACGCTATCGGTTTAATTGAAAATATCTTGAGAAAATATGGGTTAGAGACAGAGATTACATACGGATTAGTTCTAAAGAGATTGGAGAGCATTAACCCTCAAATAAACCTAATGGAGCATCAGAAAGAAGCTTTAGAATCATGGATTTCTGCTGGTAATCGAGGGACGATAGTAATACCTACTGGAGGAGGGAAAACTCATGTAGCATTAGCCGCAATAGCGGAATTAAGAATACCAACAATAATTCTAGTACCTAATAAATGGTTATTAACGCAGTGGAGAGATAGAATTTCATCCTTTTTAGGAGTGCCGAAAGGAATGATCGGGATACTTGGTGGTGGAGAAAAGAAACTTAGAGATATCACAATTTCAACATATCAATCCGCTTACAAGTATGTTGAGGAAATTGTAGATAAATTTCCTTTAGCAGTGTTTGATGAGGCTCATCACGTTCCCGCGAGAACGTTCAAGAACATTGCTCTCTACCTAAGAGCGATATATAGAATGGCTCTATCAGCTACACCTAAAAGAAGGGATAGAAATGAGATTCTTTTATTTAAACTAGTTGGAGATATAGTTTATCAAATCGGTTTTAGAGAATTAGTTGAGAAAGGAGTCCTAGCGCCTCTAGCTGTTAGAAAAATATATGTTTCACTCTCATCATCAGCGTTAATTGAGTATAGGCGGATTGAGAGACTAATGCATCATTCTAAAACAGAATTCGAGAAGAGGAAGTATCTGAATAAACTAATTGAGATCGCGAGAGATAATCCAGCTAAAATAGAGGTAATAAGAGAGATCGTTGAGAAACATAAGGATGAGAAAATATTCATTTTCGCAGGTAGCATAAAGTTCGCTGAGCTCATAGAAAAAGAATTAAAACCAATAGTCCCAACCGCCCTACTAACTTCAAAAACAAGTAAAGCTAAAGAAGATAGGATAATAAAATCGTTTCAGAATGGAGTAATTCGATGCTTAGTTTTAGTGAAAAAAGGTGAAGAGGGTGTTGATGTAGGAGACGCATCGGTCGCTATTATCGCTGGTGGATCTAAACAGGAAAGAGAGTTAATCCAGAGGGTCGGTAGAATACTTCGAGGCCGTAAAAATAAATTAGCCTGGCTATACGAGATCGTCACAAAGAATACTGTAGATGAAATGTTAAGTAGAGCGAGAAACATAAAGAAATTAGTACTCGAGATAGGTGATATAGTAGAGAGAAAGTATGGTGTTAGTGCTTTTGAAATTAAGTATTACCCGCCCTAAGGGTTTTCTTCCTAATAATTAATACGTATACATCAACTATAGCTAGCGATCCAAGTATCACTCCAGCTATAACTATTTGACTCAAGGGGATGCCCTGCTTAGTCTCTATTCTTATTTCTTTATAGAAGTAAATAGCTTTAATGATTGAATTTCCAGCGTAATCAATAGCTTTTATCTTTACTACATGTTCACCAACAGATAGATCAGTTAAATCAACAACATACCATTCATTAGAACCAACATCTATGAATCCTTCATTGTCTATCGATATTAAGTAGTGTGCTATTCCGCTTAGATTATCGACTCCATGCCATCTTATAGTGAAAGAAGAATTGCTTAAAACGGTATTATTAAGAGAGCTAGGTAGCAATAAAATTGGTGGAGTGCTATCATAGAGCAAAATTATTTTTGTCTCATTACTGTTGCCAGCTAAATCAACTATCTCAACCTTAATGATATAGTATCCCTCTATTGGTAGTCTAACAATCATGGAATTATCCTCGATATATCCCGAGAAACTATCATTCAAGTATAAAGCGATGAAAGCCTTATTTTCCTCAATAAACGCTATCTTAACATTAACTATGGATGAATTAGTTATCGTCCCGTTCATAGGATACATTATTTCTATTCCTGGTACTTTAGTATCAACGATTACTCTAACACTAACCCAAGCAATATTACCCGCTAAGTCCTCTGCTCTTATCTTTATAATGTGCGTACCATCTCGTAAACCAGTTATCCTGAATTCTGTATTGTGACCTAAATCAATAAAAGCTCCAGAATCAATTATAATCTCGTAACCACTAATTCCGCTTACATTATCAGTGCCCCTCCATTTTACTAGAACTGTCGATTCATTTAAGTAAGTGTTATTAAACGGGTAGTCAATAGATATTTCTGGACTAGAGAAATCAATCACAATGACCAAGTTTGTTTTATTAGAATTAAGAGCCTTATCATACGCAATGATTGTTAAAACATAATAACCTTCCTCATGGAAACTGATCTCAATCGTATCATTAAGGCCGAAATCAACATAATCGCTTTCATTTATACCCACAACGATCTTATTCAAATTCGCATCATTCGCTTGAATATCGATTCTCAGACTAGTTTTATTTGTATATGTCTGGTTCGATGGGGAAAGCACTTCCAGAGTTGGCGCTATAGTGTCTATCGTTACAAATATGGTTATATTATTAGAATTCCTTGCCAGATCAAGACAAATCAGAGTGATCGAGTGATTTCCCTCTCTTAAATTACTTGCAGTATAATTTGTATCTCTGCCTTTATAAATAAGTTCTCCATCTAGATATAGATAGAATTGATCTAGATTATCCTCATTGTACTTCCATTCAATATTAATGGTGGATGTGTTAAGATAAGTATTGTTTAGAGGTGTCTCGAACTCTATGATTGGTGGTAAATTATCTATGTGAATTAAAACGCTAGTTATATTCACATTACCAGCTCGATCCACCGCCTTAATATGTATTTGATGGGAACCGTAACTTAAATTTCTAGCTATGTAAGATGAGTTCTTTCCCACATTTATCCAATCACCATCATCTATTCTTATTTCTGAATGATCTATGCCACTTAAATTATCGATAGTCTCCCACTCCACCATCACTGTTCCATTATTAATATAACTATTGTTGCTTGGAGTAATGATTTTGAGGGATGGTTCATGAGTATCCACTAGCAGTGATAAATTGGTTATTAAGCTTTCCCCAGCCTTAGGTATTGCTTTTAGTGATATTACCCATGAGCCATCATTCGGGATAGATATATTCGCTTCTTGGTACGAAGAGTTAACCTCTCTTACAATGTTCGAATATAGATAAATCTCATAGAATAGTGGTGAAAAGCCTTGATAAATCCATTTAAGAGTTATATTTGATTTGTTAGTAATTGTGTTTCTCTTGGGACTTATTATCTGGATTTGGGGAATAGAATCGATTAGCAGGATGCCATTCATAGTAGCTACTTTTAGCTCGTTAACAAAATCATGATCCTCATCATAACTCTCTATTTCTCTCGGCGCATCTAAAGAGAAGTTTAATACTCCAAGCCGATTTCCATTACTTCTATATATACTAAGTAAATCATCATCGCTCAGAACAATTATCTCCTCGGAGTAATTTCCAACCACATCCCCATAAGATACATCTAAGATCCCTTTACCTAGAGTCATGTTTAGTGAAATTGACCCATTATATTGAATCAGCAATAATCCCTGCAAGTAGTTAGCGATTATCTCAGAGTTTCTAGAAGCCTGTTCTAGCGAGGTGATTCGTGCATTATTTTTAAGTTCCCAAATAACTCCGCTTGTATTCATCAAGACTATATAACCATTATCTGTGGAGAAGAGAATCTTATACAAATTCGAGTCAAATCTATCAACAATCAAATCTGTTACAGCACCATAACCAAAATTAAACTTCTGAAGCGTGCTTGTTGGTAAATCATCTATAATTATTGATCCATTTGATAAGCCAGCGACCAATGCATCGTGACCAAGAGAGTATAGATCTCCAAAAGAGAGAGATGTGACATTAGAATTATCAAATAATTTTTCTTCCAATTCGCTAGATGAGTTAATAATATAGATACCATCGCTAGTTCCAGCTAAGATCTCTAATGCATTATCATTATCTGGATCGAAAATAATTGCATCATTAATATAGGCGCTGATAGAGTAACTAAGGATTCTAGTGCCATTATTGGTGAAGGCTAAAACCGTGTTGTTTTCTAGTACTAGGACTATGTCGTTTATGCTATCTCTATTTATATCTCCAACTAAGATTTCTCTAGATTTAACCCCAATACTATGATTAAAAATTAAGTAATAACTCTTATTTACAAGGAATAAGTTACCAGCATCATCAGTAATGATTATTTCAGCG
>JALWRR010000176.1 GCA_026993975.1 Promethearchaeati archaeon
TGGAAGGGTCATGATGCTCAATACTATTGGGTATGGAAAGCTATTAGATTATTTAGAAGAAAAAAGAATTAATAAAGCTATAATACTGACTGATTTTGATAGTGAAGGTGAATTAGAAGCTTTTAAGTTGAATAAATTATTAAAAAGGACTGGTATAACAGTGCTTGAATCCCTTAGGATTAATCTTAAAAAATCTTTGTTTATTTCTAAGATAGAAGAATTAAGTGATTTAGTTGAGCTATTGTATGATGGTGCGCCATTGAATATTTATCTAGACGATTTAAAAGAGATTTATCTAGAATCATGATTAGACCCCAGATAAGATTTTACTGATGACCTCTGGGGATAATTTAGTTTTACTAGAGAGTATTTGATATACTTCTTTCATATCTCCTTTAACGCTTAAAATTTCTCTAGCTAGAGCAGTAAGTTTTTCTCTATTTATTATTTTAAATTCAAGAGGGATCTGAATACAATGTCTTTTATTGCCTTCATAGATTAATTTTAGTGAACTACGTATGTTTTCTACAAGGGATTCTGGTTTGTAGATTATTTTTAAAGCTATTTTTTCTGAGGATTTAGAAGGTAATTGAATTGTGTCATCTGGGATATTTATTAATTCATCTCCCTCTATTACTATTTGTAAGTCAATTGGAGACAAATTTTTTATAATGCATTCTAATGAGTTTCCTGGGAGATAATACTTCTTATGAACTAATTCATATACTATAGATTTTTTCCCTATCACCGTTATAGGGCGTTTTAATGTTTTTTCATTACTTTTTAGAATTATAATTGGGCGCAGATAATTCTCGCCACATAATGAGATATGATGTTCATTTTTTGCTTTATTAATCTTTATTAATGAGACAACTTTTTCATATTCTTTCGATACCAAGACTTCTGAGATTTGCTTATCTACATGAATGATATCTTCATCTAAACAGTATAGTGCATTTACTGATTTATCAAGTTTATGGTCGGATGCAATTATGACTTTTCTTTGGATTAATACTTTTTTCCCTCGCTGTAGTTTGAGCCATGAAGTTCCATAACTTAAAGCTTTTCCAGTATTCTTAGAGAATGTTACCCATCCTACATCTAGTTTTGCTCTAGTGCTCTTAATCTTCTTGGTGTTTAATTGTATTTCCCTACTTGATACTAACTTGTCTTTAGATTGTGCTATTATGTTTATTTCAAATTCCTCTTTTTCTCTCAATATTTTTGGCATTTGAATCCTTGGCACATGTATTAAGAGCGATAATTTCTCTCTGCCTGATCTATATACTATGTCACCAAAACCATATCCCAAAACATCGCCAATTCTTAATCCTAGCGAAGCTGGATACGTTTCCCCAATAAATATTATTTTAGATCTCCTGTAAGGATCAATTATAAGGAAATTTTCCTCAGGCTTGTCGATGAAAGTTAATACCTCGTTCTTACCATCTCCATCAATATCTGCGCTAGAAACATTGACTGGATTACCATCTAGCTCTATCTCTAGAATTTTCTTTATCCGATTATTATCGATTTTGAGAATCAAAATGGAATCACTATGCCAATCTCCTACAATAATTTCTTCCTGAAGATCACCATCTATATCTCCCGTCGTAATTATATGCGGTAAGAGATTCTTTTTATTAAAACTAGCCCTAAAATCATTTCCTCCAATTATCTCAATACTATCCTTTAAGCCGATTATACTACCGCTGGAAAGATCAGGTAAAATCTTACCTTTTCCAAGAGATAATATAGGGGATTTAAAAGATGTCTCGGTGAGAAAATCGGCAAGATAATGACGAATTGAAATAATCCCAGTATTCGCAGCAAGTAAATTTGGGCAAATACATTCTTTAAGTGTTGATAAAGCAATGTGGTGTAAAATTTTACTATTATTTATAGATTTCCTGAATATTATATCTCCATCATCATCTATCACATATAACTCATTCTTTCTTGTTAAAAGCCCAATCTCGGATCTTCCATCGCAATCAAAATCGCATGATATTGCATCTTTTATCCAGCTACCGAAATTTTCAGTAAATTCTATTTGTCCAGTACTACCATTAATCAATAGTAAGTATTTGTGCTTAGTTGCAGCGATATGATTCTCCTTTGACGATAATTTCACTTCCATTAACTTTTCTGCGGGACCTGTATAAGTATTATTCTTAAGGGTCCAAATTCTTGTTCCTGTAGCTCCTTGCACAGCATATATATTCCCATCCCATGATGAGAATATTACCTCCGATTTCTTATCATTATTTATATCCTGTATTATAATATCTCTAATTAAATCCCTCGCATTAATAGTCCAAAGAGTAGCGAACGCCATTTTATATCACAACTCCTGATTCTTAATCAAGATGAATGTTATTCATCATGTATTCCTGTGGGATACTTATGAGATTGATAAAATAATCAAGAAAACTTTTTCTTTATTATTGAAAAATTATTATACACTTTAAGACAATTAATGAGTAAGGGAAAAACATCAGTATTAGCTAGATGGTTGCTATGTTTGGCAAAAAAAGAAGTAAAAATAGGGCGACAAGTGATAGTAGCAATATCGATAAGTTTCTTGTTCGTGCTCAATACTACTTAGACTTCCTAGAGAAAAGAATAACATTATACCAAAACAAGTTAAGAAAGATTGATAGAATCATTAAAATTGCTGCTAAAAGAAAAGACAAAGATTTAATCATTGAGAGTCTAAAAGCTAGGAGAACGATTAAATCGAATTTAAACATGTATATGGGGATATTTAGGAATATTCAATTACTTATTAATAAAATAGAGACAGCGCAAATGGTGAAAGGATCAGCAAGGGTGCTTGAGGAGGGTAAAGCAATTATTGATCAATTAAGTAGTGATATGCCGCCAGAAAAAATGGTAGAAGTCATGGAGGGTATTCGTGAATCCTTAACGAACATAAGCGAGGCGGCTGAAATTGCTTCAGAGCCAATAGCTGACGTTAATTTAGAGGAATTAGATGAAGAAGAGTTAGAAGCGGAAGCAGATAAGATTATAGCTGAGCAATCATTACCTGCGGTTAAACAAGAGGAAAAAGAGGAGGTAGAGGAGAAGGATTTAGAAAAAGAGTTAAGGAATATTCTGGAAAGTGAGGAGTGATAATTTATATTTCTAATATTTTAGAATATTCGCTCATATCGAAGACTTAATTGATTAGTAAATTTAAGATCATTCAACTCTATCTGGTGTAGTAAATGCATAAGGGAGCTATATTAGGTTTCATCGCGTTGACTTTAATTGCGTTACCGTTCGCTCTTCAATCAGGCTTAAAGACAAATGCATATGAAGTAAATGAAGTTTTGATACCAATATTATCGGTAACTAAGTATCCGGAGAAGAAAAGCATAAACATCGGTGAGACAGTTAGGGTAACTGTTATTATCAAGAATATAGGTAATGCAACTGCTTATAACGTCACATTGCTTGATACGCATCCAGAAAATTGGAGCGTTCTAATAGAGGGCCAACTGGAGATGAAATGGTTACAATTGCCTCCTGGAGCAGAAGTTATACACACATATAATATCTCTATAGAGAGCGCATCAACGTACTTAATTCATTTAGGACAAGCTAAAGTGATATATTATGACAATTATTCCACAGAATATATCGTATACTCAGAGGATCCGAGCATATATGTTAAAATAAAGAGCGGTATTAATGTTAATTGGGATGAAATCTGGCGAAATGTTACTTTGATGGAAAGCTTATTAGTATTAATTATCATAATACCCCTAATAATTATTGAATACAAACTATACCGAACTTACAAACAAGAGGTTGCTGAAAAAAGAAAATGAAAAACTATTTATAGATCTAGCATCATCAATTAATAACCAATTAAATATTCGGTGATTGCAAATGCCACTGAAGAGAAAGAATCGAGGGAGATCGAAAGGTAGAGGTAAAAAAGGTAGAAGTGGGTTCGTTTTTTGTAGTAATTGTGGTAGGAGAATACCCGAAGATAAAGCAATTAAGAGGGTAATGTGGGTACCAACAGTGCCAGCTGCTGTAGCAAGGGAATTAGAGAAGCAGGGAGCGTTCGTCCCTAAAAAGAGAGTTGTTAAATACTATTGTGTTTCCTGTGCAGTACATTTTGGGGTTGCCAAAATTCGTGCAAGAGATGAGCGTAAAGAGTTGCCAGAGGAGATGCTTTCAAAGCGCTATAGATTCTAGCTGACCCGAGTATACCCCCTTATTTGTTTTTACTATTACATTAACGCTATATCTAAATACAGCTATAGCTTTCTTCATTACTTGTCTAACCAATTTATATTGGCTCTCAATTTCTCTTATACTGCGATAGGACTCAACTTTTATAGGAATCAATAGGGGATCATTTGGGTCTAGTAAGACACCGATACAGGGATTCACTGGGATCCAATCTCTTCCCGTAAATATTTCTGACCAAACATATCTCTTTAGTTCGTTGTCCCGTAGAAGAAATCCGCTAGTAGTTCTAGCCGGGATACCTATCAGCATATTAATGATATTGAATGCAAACACAAGGTCCTTCAATCCGCCATAATTTCTGAAAAAGATTGTTTCTGGATCACTTTCTAAGCTTTCATTACATTTTATATTTCGTTTTAAAAAATCTAGTATCTCCCATTCCACTTCTAACAAATTGCTTGTTTTCCTCTTTATCCTTTCAGCTACCTTCTTGACTCGTCTAGACGCATACGTGTAAGCGTAATTTATAACTTTCTTACGCATTTTTAGAGATATTCCAGAAATATCGGTATCCAAGAGGGTATTCGCATCTAATCTAATTCTTCTTTTTAAGTAGAAGCGAGCCATTACCATTTTTTGTTCGCGTGGGCTTAGTTCCTTAAAGGAATATAAAATGAAAGCATTCTTGTTGAAGAATCTAATTCTCCCGAGAGGGGAACCTTCATAACGTACTAATTCGTAGTGATCCGAGCTAAACGCAATTAATTTGATTAATACGTTAACGGCTTTGATATGTGAGATATTTGATATAAGATATTCCCACGTTATTACCGTATCAAATGTCTGCAATCTAAGATGCCCCTTTAAGCAGCTTTTTTATTTCAGATGGGCTTAATTCTCCCGACATTATCTTTGCCAACGCTAATTCCTTAGATAATCTCCTTGACCGCATTAAAGCCCTAATCATTCTTCTCATCTTATCATATTGCTGTAATAATCTCCTAACTTCAATAAAACTTGTACCAGATCCCCGAGCTATGCGCTCAATTCTACTATGATTCTTAAGCAATTCTGGGTTTTCTAACTCCTCTCTAGTCATGCTTCTTAAAATAGCTAATTGACGAGAAATCTGCCTCTTTATTATTTTCTCATTAAGCCCCCCAATACCCACCATGTCCTTTATCTTATCGAATACTCCACGTTTACTTGCTACGTTTTCGTAGTATTCAAGTAGATCTCTTAAAGTAAACTTACCTGATATTATTGACTTAGGCACTTCTTCAAGTAGTCTAGTGAAGAACTCTGGATCTGGTATACCCAGAAGTCTAGAAACGAACCTCTGTGGAACATATGTTTCTAAATCATCTATTTTCTCTCCGACGCCAATAAATTTCACGGGAGCATTAGTGGCGGCTGCCGCAGCTAACGCTCCGCCGCCTCTAGCAGAGCCGTCGAGTTTAGTAATTATTATGGATCCTATTGGTGTTGCTTCAGCAAATGCTTTAGATTGATCATATGCTCTCTGACCAATCATACCATCTATCACAAGCATTATTTCGTCTGGTTTAATAGTCTCAGCTAATTTCTTCATTTCATCTATTAGTTTCTTTTCCTCCTTATGGCGTCCAGCAGTATCGATTATAACCAAATCTAATTTCATTTTTTTAAATTCTTTTAGACCTCTCTTAACTATCTTGATAGGATCTTTTTCTTTTCGATCTCCAAAAAATGGTACATTAATGCTTTCAGCTAATTGTTTTAGTTGCTCATAAGCCCCGGGTCTATATGTATCAGCGCATATTAAACCAACTTTATATCCCCGCTTTTTCAAATAGTTAGCTAGTTTAGCAGCGGTAGTTGTTTTACCACTGCCCTGTAGTCCAACAAGCATTATAATATTCGTTTTACCAGGCCTAATAGTGAGTTTATATGTTTTCTCCCCAAGCAGTCTTACTAATTCATCATATAGTACCCTCATCACGAGATTGTTTAATGGAATTCCCTCAGGAAGTTTTGTATTAAGTACTCTCTCACGTACTCTTTCCCCTATCTCAATAGCCACATCAACGTTTACATCAGCTTCTATAAGTGTGTTAACGAAATCTGAAATTATCTCATCTAGCACTTTCTCATCAATGTATGGTGCACCCCGTATCTTAGAGAAAATCTTTTGGAGCGAATTCCTTAAATTATCTAGCATAATAATCAGCACCAATTGAAGTAATATTGCGAAGCAAAAAAGTATCTATATTTAATACCCTTCTTTTAACTCTTTAACTATTTTAAAATGCTATTTGAAATTATCAGAGGTTCAGGAATGTATATCTGGCAATGGTTATCAAAGTTATCACCACCTATAAAAGATGCAGTAACTAGGAATGCTTCATCAGGAATTCATTCACGAGAAGTCTTACTATTGATTAATTTCATGGACATAGACTCCAAGCACGCAAGATTCTCTAACATTGAAAGCATCGCTAAGCATGTTCTTAAAAGAGCTGAAAAATTGGGTGATTATTTCACTAAAGCACTAGCACATAAAGTTTTAGGTAGGTTATTCTTTGAAAAAGGGATGTTTGCATCAGCTCTCGCTCAGTTCGAAAGCGCTTTAGATAGTTATGAACAAGTCTTAAGAGAAGAAAAGCTAGATGAATTCTCTGCAAAATTACATGCTTGGATTGGACTTTGCTCTCTAAGAACAAATGAATATAATAAAGCTATCAATGCATTCAAAACTGCTATAACTTTTTTAGAGAGAAATAAAGCGAATAGATCTGTAATCGGTGAATTGAAAGCTCTACTGGGAGATGCTTTATCTTTTGCTAAACCCGAAAGTGCTTTATCGACGTTTGAGGAAGCGCATGAATTAATGAAAAATACTCCCAGCGTACTCTTTATTAGTAATGGTATGAAGCTTTTCAGTGCACTAGTTTTCAGGAAGTATCATAAGGAAGCAACGAATATCTTATCAGAGGTAAGTGAGAACATTATTAAGGCTATTGGAGGGATGAATCTAATTGTCTACCAATCTATAAAAAAAATTTATAAGGGACCTTTTCTCAAGGCTCTAAGCATAATAGATGTGGAGAGAAGTAGAGAGATAATAAACCTTTTAAATGGTGTTGAAGGGATAAGAGGCATATACTTTCTCTTCAGGTTTTTCATGAAACCAATCCTTAAAATCAAGGATCTCGCGACATATAACCAGGCAATTCTAATTGCTAGTAGGCTAATGAATCAGAGTTATATAGATGAAGTTATTTCCAGAAAAAACAAGTTCTTACGGGTCTATGATATAAGTAACTTATCCTCATATAAACTTAAAAATAAATATGGGTATGCGAGATCAACTATAACTCCTATCCATGTAACGCGGTTTCTAGAGAAGAATTTTAGGAAAATAATGATAATTAGTTTAACGAAGCTCAATAAGCCACAAGAATACTTGCTTTTATCGGTAGAGCATCCATCTCGTAGCACACTTATGAAGAGGATTACTATTGATGCAGACGACATAATATATTATAGTAAGAAAGGAAAGGTTATTGATGAGAATATCTCCTCATTATTACCATCAAAGTACGAAAGCATTTTATCAAACTATAATGACAGGGATTTAGTGATTCTCTCTATTAATGATGTACTTTATCAATTACCATGGGAAGCTCTTAGTGTGGGGGCGGATAGATTAGGACTAAAAACCAATATTATCAGAGTACCTACACTTTATCAACTAGCTCTATGGAGTAAAACTAGTGGGTATTTAAGATCAGATAAAATCGCAATAATGGAAATATTGAAGCAGAAAAAACTGGTAAAAAACTTTGTTAATATGTTGAAAAAAAGGAGATATAGAGTTTATCTCGGCGAGAATCTTGATGCTGCATATCTTACAAACGAATACATAAATCTTCTTATTATTGCTAATTATATGCAGGACATTCTCGGTGACGAAATATTCATAAAAATTGGTAACGCGTTTCTATCAGTTAAAGACATTGAGAAACTAGATATAAGCGGAGACGTAGGATTAATTATTGGATCATACGCAATGGAAGTAAGCGAGGATTCTGTCAGCAACCATAATTTACCTATGGCGTTCCTTATGTCTGGGTTCAAATCAATACTAGCTATAAACCAGGATTTACCAATTAAGGATCAAGAGTTATTGATAAATGAAATAGACGAAATATTAAGAGAGAACACGCTTATATCTACCCTTGCATTGGAATTAAGAAGAAAAATTTATAGGCAGAGAAAAAATTGGTGGCAACACATCACTCTGAATGGGTCTCCTCTAGTACCTATATAATGGTGCACGAAATGCCTAGGAGTAAGAAAGGTATTTTAATAGCAATAGAAGGTATAGATGGTAGCGGTAAAACAACACAAAGTAAGCTTCTTTTTAAAGCATTAAAAGAGAGAGGATACAATGTGGTGCTATCTCATGAACCGACAGAAGGAAGATTCGGCAGGGAGATCAGAGAGAAATTGAGACGCAATCATATTGCCCCAGAGAAAGCATATGAGCTATTTGTTATGGACAGAAAAGAGCATATAGAAAATAAAATTAAGCCAGCACTCGATAATGGTGCAATAGTTATTATTGACCGCTACTTTATTTCAACAATAGCATATCAGGGAGCTGCAGGAGTATCGATTAGTAAGATACTGGAAGATCACAAGCAATTTGCTCCTATTCCAGACCTAGTAATAATCCTAGATATACCTGTTGAGGAAGCAGATAAGAGGTTATCTAATAAAAGTAAGGATTTATTTGAGAATAATATGAATTATCTCCGTAAAGTAAGAGAGATATATTTAAACATGAAGAATTTTCTTAACACGAATATTATAATCATTAATGCTCTTCGCCCAGTTGAAGAGATTCACAAAGAAATTTTGAACCACGTATTAAAAATAATTAGAAATAATTAAGGAGCGGTGTCCTGCATGAGTAGTGAAGATAAATCAATAATTCCTGGAGCTTATGTGCGTCTCTCTTTCACAGCAATGACGAAAGAGGGAGAAATTGCTGAATCAACCAGGAGGAAGATTAAAGAGGGAGAGGTTGAAAAAGAGGTTGATAACCCAATCATAATAAAGGTGGGGAATAAAGAGATTTTTTTTGAAGATGAATTAATTGGATTAAAAGAGGGAGACGAAAAAGAGTTTACTTTGCCGCCTGAGAGAGCTTACGGCAAAAGAGATCCAAATAGAGTTGAAAGAATACCGATAAAGAAACTCAGAACGATGTTGGGCGGGAAAAAACCGTACGTTGGAGCATTATTATATAGTGAAGATAATCGATATTACGGAAAGATTATATACGTTGGTAGTAGAGACGCGATGGTTGATCGCAATCATCCTTTCGCTGACAAGGAAATCGTTGTTAAAGTTAAGATTCATGAAGTTGTTTTACCAGATGCACCCATAAACAAGAAAGTGAAAATAATAATCGCTAGACATACCCCAGACATAGCTGATAAAGTTAAAATACGCAAGAAAGCCGATGTACTTGACTTAATATTACCTAGCGAGATCACGATGAAATTATCTGCAATAGACTTACTTAGAAATGTCTGGATAAATAGAAAAGCGCTAGCTGATGAATTACTAAGAGAAATCAATATAAGCGGATTAAGGTTCATAGACGAGTTTAAATTAGAAGAGGAAAAAGAAACTGTTATGCAAAAGAGTGATAAAACGAAGGAAGCTGAATAGCTATTCTCTCTTCAAGAAACCATATCTATTTTCCGCAGCAACCCCTCTCCTAAATTCTATCATCTCCCTCGCCCCAATTTGAGCCCTAGCTAGCGCAATTAGTTCTCTCTCCTCATTAAGTACGAATATTTCATCATTAGCTCTAATGGATCTATCCGCATCTAATATAAATTTCGCAAATATAGATTTTTTATTGCGAACAAACTCCTCAGCTTCATTATCTAGAACAACCATGTAGCGTAAATCACTGGAACTAAAGTATTTCCAAAACCTATACCCCATTAACGGATGAGGAATTAATTTGAAATAATTAGGAGCTACTGCTGCGAAAAGCCATTTCCTGCCTTTGCTGTAAAATAATGCTTCAAGGGGATCCTCAGGCACCTGCAATCCAAGCTTTCTTTTTTTGCTCATATGATACTCTAGTTCGGGAATTATAACTTCATCTATTTCCTCCTTAGTAATGTCCTTAGCATAAATCTTTCTTAATCTTCCAGTAGCTTGAGAATACTCTATCTCGACACTATTTAATAATTCTTCAGAACCAGGGCCATACTGGTACTTTAGGAAGCTTCTAGCTATAATTAACTCAAATTTCTCTCGCGTTATTATCCCTAAATCCTGACCCGAATAGATATCATTAATATCTAGATACTTACCAAGTTTCTTTGCGTATCGGTTATCTGGATCATAAATATAGAGCTCTTTAACACCTTTCTCACGCAACATACTTATGAATGATTTAGCGAAGTCTAGTGTGCTTTTCCTTAGCTTATTATCAAACGTTAAATGCTGGAATAAGGGGTATATTGCTCTTATTTCACGTGGAATTACGCCGAAAACAGGACTAAGTATAAAAACTTGTGCTCCTAAATACCTATGAATATTATTTGATCCTTCAGGAGTAGTTATTATCGCTTTATCACTCCATATATAACTTCTCTCAAAAATTAGGTCTTTGTATCTACGGATTATTGGTAAATGAAACTCCTCAGGACGCGTTAACATTAATCCTCTGCGTTTAAATCTCGGTTCGAATTCTTCAAAGAACTTATAGATCTTCTTGTTCTTGCTCTTGAGCAACCATTTATACGCCCTAGCGATCTCTGAATGAGAGCTAGCTCTCTCAGCAACAAGTTTCCATAAGGTTCCTTCCAAAATGGCCTGTCTAATTCTACGTATCTCAGCCATTGAAACATACAGATTATGCATAGCTAGGTAATGTTGTCTCTCCATGGGATCCATTTCGAGTAATTCTCTCGGAGTATACTTGCTGCAGATAGGGCAACTGCATGGAAAGTACTCAAGATCCCTCAAATTATAGGTTCCATGAGGAGTAAAATATCTCTCATCTTTAGCGTACAAAGCATAAGCCGCACTATCAAACGTATCGAAACCTAATAGAACGAAAAGAGCAAAAGCGGATGGATGACCAGCACCAAACAAATGCACAGGATAACGAGATGGAAGTTTACTCTTCACAATAACAGCCGATTTCACTAATTGCTGTAACTGATAACTTTCCATTAGAGGTACGATGCTACCAACAGCATACATGCCAAAAGGATACTTAGTCATATTCTCTACAGAATACTCCAATAATTCTGCATAAGGTACTCCATGAATAGGGCCAACCCATATAGTTTTAGAATCTGGAGATACGTAACCAGCATCAGCAGCCTCCTTAGCCCTTCTAATAGTCTCAGAAATAAATTTCATTCGATACTCCTTACTCCCCTTGTATATCGGTATATCCAGGATTACCCCGATATCTACACCTATCCTGGCTTGGAAATCAACTATCTCTAGATTAGAGACCTCTACATCACCATAAATCATTAATTGAAAAGCTCCAGAATCAGTCATTATTGCCTTATCCCAACTATAAGCTTCATGAATCCCCTTTTCTAAAACATACTCCCTCAATCTCTCATCCTTATAAATCAGATAAGAATTCGTGATAAAAATCTCAAAACCAATATCCTTCAAATCCTTAGTAGATACAACAGGTAAATGAGGATTAATCACCGGTACTAGCGTAGGAGTCTTAATCACTCCATGAGCAGTTCTAAGCTTACCTAGCCTACCAGCCCCATCCTTCGCAATGATCTCGAAGACGTCCTCAGCCATAGATTCATCAACTCGAAATAATCCATACTAAATTACTCACACATAAGGATAAGGATTAGAAATATAAATTATGCTTAATATCCATAACAAGTAATTGCGATAAGTAATGTAGTCAAATGCACCGATTTGTTCACAAAATTAAAAAGCAAAAATGGAATGCCCGCACTATTTCATAGGCATCACCTCACAGCCATTAGACACGACTAGAAGTCAGGTTAGAAGCGTAACGAGCCTCATCACGACATTGTACTTGATCTGGAGCTTGATTAATCGC
>JALWRR010000177.1 GCA_026993975.1 Promethearchaeati archaeon
TAACAATACTTTCCTTAGAACCCAACCTATGAATACCCCAAAAGTCATTTGAGTTAACGCTGAAGCCGTTGAAGTTTGTGTCTTTAAAAATAATAAAAAATCTTAATTTAGGAGCCTCATTATCTAGAGAAGATAAGATTGTTTTTCCTCTAGCAGGTGAATCAAAAGATCTCGCTAGATCAGAGGGAGATGGATAATATACACCAGATGTCAACTTAACAGCGATTATTTTATTTATATCTTCATATTTAATAGGAAGGCAGTTAAGTGGTCTTACTCCTATGGCCAATAATTTACTACTTATTAAAGGAATAATATCCCTTCCTTTTGCTTCACCTAGATTATTTTTCTTAGCTATAACCTCAGCAAGAGCACCTATAAAAGTTGTTGGGGGCGGATAATAAAAAGATGGATTAGTTTTAGATAACCCCGCTGCCCTAGATTGGAAACCCCATACGAACTCTACATCAACTATAAAACCCTTCATATCCTTTTCAAACCCTCCCCTATAGCATTCTTAACGCACTTAGATAAATCACTAAACAATGCTGTTCTAGGAGCTTCCTCAGCCATTCCTTGAGCTTCTTGATAAACCTTCTGTATCTCAGAGATATATCTCAAGTCACCAGCCTCCGCTACCTCACTTAATCTGCTAGAAATCAATGAC
Source organism: Promethearchaeati archaeon (assembly GCA_026993975.1). GTDB lineage: Archaea > Asgardarchaeota > Njordarchaeia > Njordarchaeales > Njordarchaeaceae > Njordarchaeum. The sequence continues at coordinate 668 of JALWRR010000177.1, forward strand.
TCTAACTTCTCTTTAACTATCTTATCCCAATCGATCTTATCCGCGTAATCAGGTAATTTCTCCCTGATATTCTTCTTCCAATCCTCGATAACTAGTTTCATTGTCTCAACTAACTCATCAGTCTTCTTCCTTATGTATTCAGTAGTGCCCTTTAGTACATCTGGATTGATATAGATGAATAAGTTCACGTTAGGATTAACGCTCTGAAGCTTGTTAATGGACTCCTTAACGTATTTCGCTGAGTTCGGACTAGGTACAGTCCATACATCATCACTCACAGCAATAACTAATGACTCCCACTCAACCACCGGCAAGAACCTAGTTCTCTTAGCACCAAACATAAACTCACTAATAAATAATTCCAGCGCTTGAAGAGCACTTTTTACTCTCTCTTTAACATTATCAACTAAATCCTCACCAACATGATCAATAGAGTAAGTTGCTTTGCCAATAAACTTAGTGTCTAAATCGAAACTAAATGCATAAACAGATGAAGCTAGCTCCACATAATAAATCATTTGACCAAGTTGACCTGCAGCACGTTTAGATTTAACGAAAGGGGTGCCTAAAGCATATCTCATATGTAATTGAGGTTCTATAACAGTGCTTTCTAAAGCTTCCTTAACAGGGATCATATAACCAGTAGCGAAATTGGAAGTCCTCTTAACTTGTCCACCACCTTTAGGAGCGTATAAGAACCCTCCAACATCCTCTACAACACAATTTTTAACAATTAATGCCTCCACTTCATGTTCATCCTTAGGTACTTTAGCAACATTAAATGCTTTCTTTATGACTTCTTCATTAGTGCTTTTTAGGAAAATGCCTCTCTCGCATAGTGAGCAAACGGGTAGATTGCTGCTCTTAGCGACTTCTGCTAATACCTGTTGAAAGCCATGTGCTATGCTTTCTCCGCTTATAGCTGGAACAAAGAAAGCTGTGTATCCACCGGTTGGTAAAATTACTGGTACTCTCCTGTGCTTAACGTAATTTCCCACGCTTTCAGTCATGTTTAGGGCTTCAACATTCACTAAAACTCTTCCACGTATTGACACGAACATATCCTATTCCTCCTCTTTTTCTTCTTTAACTTTAATATATTTAGCTGCAAAAGATAGAGCTTTAGATGAGATTAAAGAAACAACCTTTCTTAGTTCTTTTCTATCTCTTATCTCGGAAATCTTATCTAAAACATAATTAACTCTATCAAGCCTCTTGTTAAGATCCTTAATTAGACCCCATAATTCGGGGTGATCAAGTTCACCCTTACGTAAAAGTGAATGATAATCCCTGATAGCTTCCTTCAAGTAGTATATAGCGAGATCAGTTGAAGGAGCGTAACCCAATTTATCAACATAGGTATAGCTACCTTGCTCAACAACTAAAACAGCCAATAACTTAGAGACATCAGATATATCAAGCTCCGATGACAAGCAACTCACCTCAAAACCACTGATAGAAATAAAATATTTAAACTTTCCTTAGAAAAAATTCAATGAAAAGAAAAATACTACAGAAAAATGAAATAAAGAGAGAAAAGCTTAAAAATAATAATGCTGTCAACAAGCATAAAAATTCAGGAATATGAATACCTTTTCAAAACAATGAAAAAAATAAGAGCATAAGTAACTTAAATGTCGGCGATAAACTTTACTAAAAACGAGTTCTTAACCTTATTGTATAATTTCTTATCAGCTGTAATGAATATTTCCTTTCTCTGCTTTGAAAGCGCGATATAAATAGCGTCATAAAAAGTTATATTATATTCCCTAGCTATCCTCATAGCTAAATTAGCAATCTCTCCAGAAGGCAATACTATTAATTCCCTTAAGTACTCAAACGCCTTCTCCACTAATTTCCTAGCTATTTCTGAAGATATGTCCTTTCTCTTCCATATAGTATTACCAACCTCATAAAGAATGATCGATGGAGCTGATAAATCGATTCCTCCATTCTCAAACATGTTCTTAATCCTTAGACTCTCCTCCTCCCATTCCTCACCTTTCAAAAACCACTTTGCAGCAACCGAAGCATCAATAATCATCTTTCCCTATCCTCCCTAATAGACCTGACAGAAAAATCCCTCACAGGTGAAGGAGGAATCTTTTTCCTTAACTCTTCAATCTCTGACCATAACTTTTTTAATCTCTCTCTCCGTAACCTCTCTATAATCTTATCCCTAAGATACTGGCTCCAATTAATATTCACCTTCTTCATTTCCTCCTTAAGCTCCTTTGAAACCCGAATTGTAATTATATCGCTCAAATAAGACTCCCTCGGAGAAAAACAATTATACACATAGATATACAAAATGTATAAACTTAAAGAAAAACAAAATGTATATACGAGAATGAAAAATTAAATTCCGAAAATATCTCTTTTTTGGACAAGTAAAAATAACTTATCTCTCTAAAAAAGCGAGAAACAAAAATGGCTCATTTTAATTTTCCCACATATCTTTGAATTTCTTCAAAAAAGTCACCCGTACTAATTT
>JALWRR010000178.1 GCA_026993975.1 Promethearchaeati archaeon
ACTAGGCATTAGGAGGACGCCCTACGTAGTGTTCTATGGTACCAGCGTGGATGAGGGTTACTACAAGGATCTCTGGTATAAGCTTACTGGTTCGAAGATAACGAAGATAATACTGAATGTCGACCCGATAACAGCACCGTTGTACACGATGATGCTTCAGGGAGAAGTTTACGGTAAACTAATGTAAAACAATTAGGTTATGCAGCTTCGCCGTAAACAGTAGCGGTGTATTCCTCTATTGCCTCCTTATCAGCTACAAACTTCCTCTTCATATGCCTCACCTTTATCTTCCCTGCCTCTTTCCTTAATACAATACTCATATCGAGTCACCTCTAATTGTCTAATATATCACCTAAAAGTTATAAGGAGGTGCCCGAGAGGACTAAGACAAATGTCTAAGAAAATAGTTGTGAAGTTATAGATTCTAACACATTTATACCTATTTTTGGACGGATCTAATCATGGCATCTCTCAAGTCTTTTAAATTCTCATCTGATAATGCGACAGACTCGGGGATATAAACGGGTTTTTTCCCTCTCTTGAAAAGATAGTAGCATCTGCCTGGTGATTCAAAGCTCTCAGTGCCGCATTCTTTAGTTAGGAGCCCCCTCACTATTAGATCTGAGAAAGAAGCATTCTTCCTATAGAATATATCGTCGACATAATTTGTGTATCTTGCACTGACTAGCCCTTTCTCCTTCAATGAGAAAACTTGGTTTAGGAGCCACCTAAAGTATATTTGCTGGTCGATTATAGAGTTAAATATTTCAACTCCATGATACATTACAAGGTTAGGCTTCGTTTCTTCTATTAACATCGTCTCATACGCGAAAAGTTCAGGCATACTCATACCTGAAGGATTAATTGATACTATATGCATATGCTTATCAATTACTTTTTCAGCATCATTTTCATTAAGGCCTATGTACTGGAGAACAGATTTAATCAAATCCCTGCCTTCATCTGGGCTGTATCTATAGGTTACGATCAATCCTTTCAAATTATTTGTTACCAATAGATCTAGAACAACTAATATGGAGAAAGTACTCCTTGAATCGGGGTTACATGTGACTAGAATGTTCTCCGGACCTTTAATATACTCAAAATACTTCCTTAGAAATGAAATACTAAAATAGTATTTTCTCTTCACACTACCCTTTATTTTCTGGGGAGGAGTTATATAGAATGTTCTGAAACCTTCTTCAGTTATCGTGAAAGGTATTTGTGCTACCCTGATAGGTGCTCCTCTAGCCTTCTTTATCTCCAGTTCTCTAATCATAAGCCCCCTCTCCAACTTATACTTCAATAACAACAGAACATCAGCTACGAATTCTATATTTCCTAAACGAAGCTCTTCCTCGCCAACCGGTAGCTCAGCCAGAAGGATCACTAGGCCATTAATTAATTGAGAAATATTATAAAGGAAGTTTTGTATGATAGCTCTTTTAGCCGCATCACCGTCTACACATTCTATAATCGGTGTTATTGAATCAATAACAATGATATTGGGGGAGTAATCTAATATTAGCTTGTTTAATGTATCCATAAAGACATTTATGTCAAGAGTAATTGGAAGCTTTATAAATTTAAATAAACCTGATTTCTCGTAATGCACGAGTTTTATTCCAATACCTTCTAATGTACGGAAAAACCTATTTTTCTCCTCTTGCAACGAGACATATAGGCATTTATGCCCTAAATCCATGTTATCCTTACATATAGTTGTAGATAATATTGTTTTGCCTGCGCCAGGATGACCTCCTATCACAATTGTTGAGAAAGGATTAACTGATTTTTCTGATATCTCCTCCAAACCTTTAATATTAATAACATATTTATTTGCTTGATTTCTCGTTATTCGCAATACACGACCACATACAATCTATTTAACTAGAATAAATGTATTTAAAGATTCTATCTATGAAGATAACTGATAATTAACAGTTAATACTCTGCTCCCTTAAACGTATTCCTCCTTTCCTAATGAGATCGATGAACTTCTCCTTACCTTCAATTGCAGCCTGATATAGATCCTCTACATCGATATTTATTTCAAGTTTAAACGTTATTGGTTTCAAAATTAGATTTTTAAATATAAAATTGGTGGTTATGGGATCATTATATACACTTGAGATCAACTCATATAATTTACTAGGCATACAGAATAAAGCATCGATTAGGCTTAATCTAAGCTTATCCGATGAAATTCTATTCAATATTAAGTAAGTTCCCGGAGATTTACTGTATATATACTCACGAATATATCCCTTCAACTCTTCTATATCTGTTGTTAATGCTATACACCTCTATCAACTACTCTCGTTAGAATTTCATGGATACATTGCTCCAATTGACTTGAATTCACTATGAATGAATCAGCTTCACCTGGCCACACATATAGCATCCACTTGAAGCTTGGCCCATTTTCGTCCTTATCAGATATCATTCTTACGATCACATTTGATAATGACGATGTTATCAAATATTGGGTCTCGCAGTCATGTGATCCTAACATAATAGTGGTTATCCCTTTTTTCTTATTGAAAAGGGAGAAATTCCTAATGTAATCCATGGATATATCATAATTCTCGCAGCCAAAAACATAATCAATCCCTATTATGATAACTATGTCGGGATTTATAGCAGATACGAGCTCCAAGCTTCTCGAGTATAACTCTTCTATACTAAAAGATGTAGGATTAAAGGCTTTTATAATGATATTTCTCCTTAATTTTTTAATGATAGGATCATTAATATCATTAACAGCTAATATTTGTCTTAGTGTTTTAAAAAACAAAGAAAGGATCTCATCACTAGGATAATTGTAGCTGAAAACCAATACCTTAACATTGTTTAAAAGTAATAGACCTGTGGAAAGAAGTGTAACAATATTGTACGGTCTTGCATCAACAGGATAAGCTAAATACACTGTTGCCCCACTTCTAATCCTTCCAAGTTTATTCTTAAGATAACTACATGGAATCTCCAAATCTCTCTTTCCACCCATATGTGGTATTGTTTCGAGGCTTGGCGGTGTCCATACGCGTAGGCCTCTCTCTGTTATCGTGAAGGGTACTCTGGCTATTGTGAGTGGTGAGCCGCGGGCTTTCCTTACCTGTATCTCCCTTACGAGCCT
>JALWRR010000179.1 GCA_026993975.1 Promethearchaeati archaeon
AGGCGTAGGAATGAGGATAATTAGAGAGAGATTCGATTCGAAGCTATATAAGAGGCGGAAAGGCGTTGAGAGAACAGCGATACCTTACAGCAAGGTCTCTAGAGTCAAAACCTGGTTCAGGGAGAAATCTATAGAAATGCTCGCCATAACAATCGCTTTGGCGAGAGCCTACAAGAGATTGAAAGTCCTGCAAGCCAAGCAACAATTATTCAAGCCAGTACCTAAGCCACGGAGCAAGCTGAAAACAAGGCGGAAAAACGAGTAATGTCAAAGAAACGTTTAAACGGAGGTGATTAAAAAAACTCCGACCGACTTCCTCTTCATCAGTAAAGATCAGTATAGGGAAAATTTATTTTTCTTCGCTTTCTAATTATCCGAAGACCTAAATCTCGTACTCCCAATGATAACTTTTCAGTAAAGTAGGAGATTTCAACTTTATTATATAGGTGCATGATTTATAATCTTTAAATAGATACCAGATTTTCATTACTTATTCACAGTGTGTTCCAGTATATAACGCTATAAGAAAGTTAATCCACAAAATTTTTTGATAGGAGGGTGAAGTCGTTTGGAATGTCATTAAAAATCTATAACACTTTATCTAGAAAAAAAGAACCTTTTATCCCTATTGAAGATAAAATCGTAAGAGCTTATTTCTGTGGACCAACAGTACAAGATGAACCTCATATTGGACATGCAAGAGCATATATCACGTTCGACGTACTTATTCGTTTACTCACATACTTAGGGTATAAAGTGAAATATGTTCGTAATATTACGGATATAGATGATAAAATAATTAAGAAGGCTTTCGAACAAGGCGTTTCTCCATTCGAAATAGCGGAAAAATATTTCAGAGCATTCTATGATGCCACTAAGGAGCTTGGATTGATACCACCAAATATAGAACCAAGAGCAACTGGTCATATACCAGAGATAATAGAGCTCATTGAAAAACTTATAGAGAGAGGATATGCTTACGTAACGAAAAGCGGAGACGTATATTTTGATGTCACTAAATTCAAAGAGTACGGAAAATTATCCAAACAAAGAATTCAGGATTTAATAGCAGGAGCAAGAATAGAACCAGGAGAAGAAAAAAGAAATCCATTAGACTTTGCTTTATGGAAACATGCGAAACCAGGTGAACCAAGCTGGAGATCTCCCTGGGGACGTGGGAGACCAGGTTGGCATATTGAGTGTTCAGCTATGTCTATGAAGTATTTAGGAGAGACTTTCGATATACATGGAGGTGGAGCTGATTTAGTTTTCCCTCATCATGAAAATGAAATCGCTCAGTCTGAGGCAGCTACTGGAAAAAAATTCGCCAATTATTGGTTTCATGTCGGCTTAGTCACGATAAAAAAAGAGAAGATATCTAAATCTCTAGGGAATATTATTCCTATAAGGGAAGTACTGAGAAAATATGATCCAGAAACAATAAGACTTTGGGCTATTCAAGCTCATTATAGGAAACCACTAGAATTTAGTTGGGATCAGTTAGATCAGAATGAAAAAATCCTTGACGATCTCTACGCTGTTATTTTTAGAGCTGAAAGCCTCTCTAAAAACGCTAAGGATGGAAAAATTGGGGAAATAAAAAAGTTAATTGAAGAATATAAGCAAAGATTCCTGGAGGCACTTATGGATGATTTAAACACACCAAGAGCTATATCTGTGCTTAGACAGATGATCAGGGAAGTAGAGAAAGACTTAGATAAACTAAATAAAGCAGAGCTTAGCTTCTACGTCAAGACCGTGAGAGAAATTGGATGGATACTAGGAATACTTCAGCAAAGTCTAGATGATAGGGTAATAGAGAAAAAGAAAAGAGGAAAAAATATCTCGAATATAATTCCAGATAAATATCTTAAGTTGGATGATATCTCAGAGAATCTAATTGAATTAATTATAGATATTAGGGATAAACTAAGAAAAATGAAGATATATGAATTAGCGGATGAAATAAGAAATCGATTAAGAAAACTAGGCATTATTCTAGAGGATACGAAGGAGGGCACGATATGGAAGCTATCTTAGAACATTAACGCTTCAGATGTATAGAAAACAATAGCTACGAATCATTATGTTGGTGCGAATTATTATGCCTAAATCCAAGTACTGGCAACTATTTATAAAGGAACTCGATCTAAAATTAAAGAATAATCCAGAGTTATCCAAGACCAAATTTCAAAAAATCATTATAAAAGCCATTAGAAACTCTATTAAACTAAATCATAGGAGATTATTCATTTTAGCGTCAAAAGATATTCAGAAACATATTGAGTACTCAAGTGCAATAATACAGACATACGTTAGAATCAAGAAAAGTGATAATATATCCCTTCTCTTCGTTAGTTACGATCCAAGTAATCCACCAGACGAGATATTCATAAATTCGCTTTCACAAAAACTGAGAAAAACAAGAATAAAGATAGAGAAAATACCGTTTAGCTCCAGTATTAAAGTGATGGGAAGGACATACGAGATCGTTATAATTGATTTCACAAGGGATTTACCTCCAAATGAAATTGGAAGAATTGTTGAAACTGCACGTGGTGGAGGCTTAATCATCTTTATTGTTCCTCCTATCCTGAAATGGGCTGAACTTAAAACATATTTTCATAGATACATAACTACGATTCCGTGGAAACTAGAGGACATAAGGGGATTATTCGTAAAGAGATTAATCAGGAAGCTGTTTGAGCATAAGGGAATATATATCTTTGACCTAGATAGAACCAGAATCCTAAAAGAACACTCTGAGAAGAAAATAATCAATATATTTCAAAGGCAAAAACCTCAGATCCCAAAAGAAACTAGTTTGCCAAGAAAAATATATGAACTAGCTATAACACGAGACCAAATCAAGGCACTAGTAACGATGGAAAAACTGCTGAGATACCCTAAAAAAGATAAGAGAAAAGTAATAACTATTATTGCAGATAGAGGGCGTGGAAAAAGCGCTGTTGTTGGTTTATTTCTAGGAGCAATAGCTAAAATCAATGCGGGTAAAGGTGCATTTGGCCGATTCATGGTTCTGGTTACTGCCCCAAACGAATATAATGTATACACCCTTTTCCAGTTTGCTGAAATAGCATTAAAAACTCTTGGAGAAAAACCTAGGATTTCATATGACCCGTTGGAGATCAGGGGGAAAGGTTACATAATAACATTTATATCACCACGTGATGCTACTAAAATCGCTAAAAGAGAAAAGGTTGAGATCTTAGCTATAGATGAAGCCTCTGGCATACCAGTACCAATACTCTTTAAGCTGTTAGAGTCCGCGCCTAGGTTGATTTATTCAAGTACTATTCATGGTTATGAGGGTGCTGGTAGAGGTTTTTCAATACGTTTTCTCGCTAAGTTAAAGGAGAAGGAGGATATAGAATATTACTCTGTAGATCTAAATGAACCCATCAGATACTCAGCTAATGACCCTATAGAGAAATGGTTGTTCGATGCACTTCTATTAGATGCGGAACCAGCTGATCTTAATGATAAGGATCTCCAAGACATAAACGCTATGAATGTTCATCTGGAGAAAGCGAATCTCGATGAATGGTTTTTAGGCCCAAAAGAGAAAGATTTAAGACAATTCATTGGAATATACGTATTCGCTCATTATCGAAACCAACCAAAGGATCTCGCTATATTAGCAGATGCACCGCATTATGAAACATACGCTCTTAGACTGCCTTCTGGTAAGATCGTTTGCGCCCTATTAGTAGCTGTGGAGGGAGGTTTGCCTGCCAGCGTCATTAGAGCGGTTTATAAAGATAAGGCAGCCGAGCCTTCAGGTCATTTAATTCCAGTAGCTATAGAGAAACATTACAGAGACACTAAATTCCCTACTTTTCTGGGATATAGAATAGTTAGAATAGCTACTCATCCAAAAGTAATGAATAAAGGGCTTGGCAGTCGAGCGTTAGAGGAGCTAGTCTCACTAGCTAGGAAAAGAGGATTTGCTTGGGTTGGCGCTGGATTTGGTGCAAACGTACAGTTAATGAATTTTTGGCTTAAAAATAAGTTTGTACCGATTCACGTATCGCCAATGAGGCACAAGGTATCTGGAGAATACACCACAATTGTTATAAGACCCTTAAGGAAAGAGCTAGAAAATCTAATACGTATATATTATCGAGAATTCAGAATAAGATTCGTTGAATGGCTTAGATATGTTCATTATGATATGGAACCAGAGCTAGCTCTAACAATTTTAAAGAAAGGTTATATCTGGGAGAGGATTGAACATCCTTATAGATATAGACCTCTACTAACAGATATACAAGCTAAGAGGATTCTAGCATATAAGCTTGGGATCTTGAGCTATGAATTAGTTTCAGATGCCATACAAGCATTAGTGAAAGCTTATTTCATTGACGAAGATCCTACACGGCCAGAAATTAATGAAATCGCCGAATTAATTCTTTTATGCAGAGTCCTACAAGCTAGAACATGGTCCCAGACATTAGAACTTATTAACGCTGATTTAACCAGAAAAAAAGCTACTAAATTATTTACAGACGCGGTTATCTCCCTTTATAATTACTTTATAAAAAGTGATAAGAACTAAGAGATCACACATAAAGTGACATATCTAAACGCATTTTATTTTTTTCTCGCTAGAAACCTCATTGCAATAATAGTAATTTATATAACATAAAGAGTTAATACGTGTGTATTCGCATTTAATGATCTAAATTCAGTAATAGAGCTGGTTAAAGGTCTTTTTAACGTGGCTGTAAGAGAAATTCCTCATCGATACTTAAACTTTGTTATTTTACTGATGATATCTGCTCTGGTACAAACCAATATCTATTTGCTAGTACCTAATTTTGAATATATATCTCAGGAATTTCGTATAGGAGACGCAATGATTGGCTTAATGTCTGGATTCTATGTGATAGTGATTGGGATATCAACTCTTCTCTGGAGTATACTAGCGGATCGAATGGAAACTCGTAAAATAATTATGGTGATGAATTTAGTATTAGCCCTATTTTTCTCGGCTCTCTCATACTTTATCTTTGATTTCACATGGTTCTTACTATCTCAATTAGCTTTAGCGTTTTTCATCGGATCCCTATCACCTATAATCTATAGTTTTATTACTGATCTTTTCGAACCTGGAGAAAGAATTACTAGCCTAAATATATGGAATATAATTAGCAGTATCGGATCTGGTATAGGATTTATTATAGGTCTCATAACCGGATTCTTTGGAGAATGGAGACTCAGCATTTTATCAGGTGGGATAGCTCTAATGATAGCAGTAGTATTCTCGCTCATAGTGAAAGAACCAATTAGAGGAATGTCTGATCCACAGATAAGTCAGGTTTTGATTGAGAAAAAGCTGCGATACCCATATAGATTATCTTTAAATGATCTTGGTAAAGCTATCACTAGAAATAGAACCAATTTACTAATGATTAGCCAAGCAGTTTTAGTTTACATTGCTTGGGGAGCATTCAGCACATGGAGCATGCACGCTATAATACGCCAAGCAAATACTAGTAGCGTGGTCGCTACTATTATTCTGGGAATAGCTAGCGCTGGTAATCTAGGTTCCTTAGTATTTTCACCAATAGCAGATAAAGTCCGGAGGAGAAATCCTAGAAAGGTAGTTATCTTAGCTTCGGTAGCGTTAGTTATTGAGACAATAACACTCTCTACAATGCTAATATTAATACCTAAAATTAACATATCCTCAGAAGACTTGATCTCATCTCTCTTTATCGCATTTAGAAAAATATCATCTGATCTAAGATTACAGGTAGCTATAGGAATCGGCGCAATCGGTCTATTTGCTAATTCCATTATTAGCCCTATTAGAGACTCAATAATAGCGGATATTAATCTCCCTGAGAATAGAGCAACGATGATTTCTATAATAACGATATCAATTTTCCTTGGTAGAGGCATCGGTATTTTTACTGTTGGTTTGCTTTCACAGTATTTTGGCTCACTCATAATAGGAATAATTCTGACACAATTATCTTTAATTCCTGCATCATTCCTTTGGCTAAGGTCTAGAGAGATATACATAATTGATCTTAATGAGTTTTCATCCATAATGGAAACAAGAAGATTAGATCTTATTAGAGGCTTTACCAATTAATTTTTTCACTTGCTCTCTTATCTTATCCAATAATGTATCAATATTGTAGTTTTCTAACACGCTAATTAGATAACAATCTATTTTTTCAGACCTCATTTTCTGCAATATTGCTTCTATTAATTTATCGTCACCAATATCAACCTTGTTAATAGCAATTATGAGGTTATGAATATCCTTGGATTTAAAGAATGATCTCACTGTCTTATAAACAGCTATTTGCTCCTTTACATCCATTACAGCTTCAACAGATCCATCGAAAAGAAAAATTATGATGTCCGCTATGAATTTTATAGCGTTCAAAGCTAATAACTCGGGTTCTTTTCTCTTATCGATAGGTCTATCAAATAGTCCTGGAGTATCTGCTATCTGAACCAGAATATTCACTAATCCATTAATTCCCAATTTAATGTGTCCAAAAGTAACATTTTTTGTAGTAAAGGGATAGGCGGCAACTTCTACCTTCGCGTTAGATACTTTCCTAACAAATGAACTTTTTCCACTGTTTGGTGGGCCAGTCACAACAATAGTAATGAGATCTGGATTATAGTCAGGGAGCTTCTTCATTTTTTTAACAAGCTCAACAAGTGTCATTAAATCTTTATTTAAGCTTTTAACAACTGATGAAATTCTTCCATAAGCCTCTTTCTTTAGTCGATCTATCCTGGATAAGAATGCACCTAAGTTCTCGTCATCGCGCTTTCTAATTGATCTAATCCTAATAACATAGTCTCTTTCAATCTGCTTTATAACTCGCACTGCACCCTGAATCTTCGCTAATCTTTTTTTGTATTCGTCTATAGATAACCAAATTGACATTATAGATTTATAGAATGGATGTAGCGATTCCGCTGATGGAAAGCTTTTAACGATTTTTATTAATTTATCCTGGAGAACCTCACTGAATATTTTTATTCTTGTAATTGCTACACTCTTACGCTTCTTAATAATACTTAATTTTAATCCTCCGGGTGCAGACCCTCTTAAAGCTTTTTTAAATGCTAAATCTAGTAACTTGTCAGATGATTCGGGAACATATATTGATCTAAATGGATTTCCCTTATTCAACACTAAACCCCTACTAGATCTTAACTTAATCTAATCTTCCTTAATGTTTTTAAATTCCTATTAAGTGAAATTATAGCAAGGTAAGAGCCCCACAGTAAACGAGAATACATACTTGCTACGATCAAAAAACAAAACGATATTATTAAAATGATTATTTATTTTAAGAGAAATAGTACATGTCAATCAGAATGTAAAAATTAATGCTTTAGGGTGTAATAAGTGAGCTCAGAGACAAACAAACAATTACCTCAAGTGAAAGTAGCTTTATTGGGGCCAGTTAATTCTGGGAAAACAACTTTTGTATATACGCTACAAAACAGGACCGAAGATAGCATTAAAAGCACTGAAAAAGCATCTGCAGTAGGGTTAACTAGAACGTTTTATCGTGTTTCAGGAGGAAAGAAAATTCCGCTAGAGACATATAGATTGATTATAATTGATTTGCCTGGAAAAGCAGGTTATGAGAATCTACGAGCGGTAAATCTATCTAAGTGTACTGGAGTGATTCTTTTTTATGATGCAACAGATCCAAGCTCATCTCAATTCTTAAAAGAGATGGTAAAGGATGAGATAATTGATGGTGGCTTCGTATCTAACATTTTAGGCATGATTCTCGTTGGAACAAAAAAGGATCTTGGTATTAATAAGGACGCGGTAGCTATAGCGCGGGAAATAGAGGAAATACTGAATAAAGAGATAACGAAGATATGGAATTATAAAATTCCTCACGTGCTAATAAACACTCGAAATAAAAAAGAAGTGGAGATCGTTATTAGCATTCTTGAATCATTATTAATGTCGCTTTCTTTGCCAGAAGATTTAGTTAAGGTGTTAAGTGTAGATACTGTTCTAGGTAAAGTAGCTCTTCCTCCTACACCAACCCCCCAAAAAAGCACTGAAAAAGCAGTTTCAGAAAAACAATTAATTCCTGAAGCCAGACAGGCACCTAGCGTAGAAGTTAAGAGACATAAAGAACCAGTTATAGAGAAACCTTCGCAGCCACGTTTAGAGTTTGAATTATTCCCAGTAGATCGAATCTGGCAGATTTTAACTGAGCTAGGAAGAAGCTTTGAAGAAGTAGAATCACTAATACTTGTGCGAAAAGCTTCAGACACTCTCATATATGTAGCTTTTTACCCTGGAGAACGAGATAAAAAGAATATTCCTAAGGATCTTATTAAGCTTCTTATTGAAGCAGATTTTAGCATAAATAATTTAGTCAAGGTAGCAGATATGGGTAATTTGAGTCATGTTATTCTTTATGGAAGCGAGAGATCGATAATATTGGTTAGAAAGAAGGCGGGACTACTAGTTGTCAAGACATATAGTAGACCTTCAAATGAATTATTAGAGTTATTACTTAAGTGAGGACAGAGATTAAATTTATCTCATTTTGTTTTTTGCTGAGATGAAAAGAAATGCTTGAGGACAATACCTATAGAGAATTAAAAAGCAGAATACTTGAGCTATCTAAAGCTTTACCCGATCAAATAAGCAAAGTAAGCGTTTATCATGGTAAAATTAAATACAAGAAACCATTTGTCATAGCGACCTCCATATCGATTGAAGAAGAAGTTGTTATTTTGCTACTGGAGATAAACGATGAGGTATTCGGGATAGGTGAAAGCATCCTACCTGAAACAAATGCAAATAAATCCGAAATTATTAATGAGCTTACCAGGATATCAAGGAAAATTAGAGGAATGGATGCATATAATGCACTATCTTACTATTTCAATGAGATCTTCTCTGAATCAAGATACATTAAAGTACCGATTAGTTTATCACTATTAGACATCGTGTCAAGAGGCAATAAACTAAGATTTGGTGAGCTCTTCGGAAAGATAAAGAAGAAGAAAATCTTTACCGATGTGACGATCGGGATAGAGAGTCTAGATGAAACTCTACAAGATGTAAAAAACGCAATAAATCAAGGATTCAAAGCAATCAAATTAAAAGTTGGTAAAAGAAAAAGAAAAGATCTAGAATTGATAAGAAAAGTCTGGTCAATGCTGCCAGATGATGTAGCTCTTAGAATTGATGCAAATCAAGGATGGGAAATAGAGGATGCATTATACATAGCTAAAAAAATGGAGGAGGAAAACATATATATAGATTTCCTAGAGCAACCAGTTCCGAAAGATAAACTATCTTGGCTCAAAAAAATAAAGGAAAGCACATCAATACCAATTATAGCTGATGAAAGCATAAGGAATTTATCTGACTTTGACAAAGTAAAAGACAATGTAGATGGAATTAACCTTAAATTATGGAAAGCAGGAGACCCCATCGAAGTTTTCTCCTTAGGAATAAAAGCTAGGCAAAACAATATGATTGTCATGATTGGGTGCTCTGGAGAAACAAATATCGGTATTACTGTTGATGCATACTTGGCTTCAACGATACCAGTAGATTTTGCAGACTTGGATTCAGATATTCTATTAGAAGATGTGATCCAGAAAGAAACAATAATAGCTGGTAGTTTCCGGGTACTGCCCAGCGAGAAGGGTCTAGGCTTTTCTAGAGAACACATTCCTCGTGAATTTAAGCTCATAGAGCAATTTTAAAAGTATACATTAATGTGATCATAATGTCGCTTCCAGAAAAAGTAAAATTAACTGTCATAGTAGAAAACACTACTTATAAACCAAACTTAATAGCTGACCACGGCTTATCAATTCTAATAGAGCTTTTTTATCCCGATAAAAAACACAGGATTCTATTTGATATGGGTAATAATTCAATAGCTTTTTTACATAACATCAATCAAATGAAAATAGATATGAGAAATATTGATTACATTGTGATAAGTCACGGCCATTATGATCATACAGGTGGACTAATAGAAGCTCTAAAGCTAATACAGAGAAAAATACCTATAATTTTGCATCCTGATGCATTCTCGAAAAAACTTGCTTTAAAACCGAAACTCAGATATATAGGAATGCCATTTACTGAAAAAGAAATTGAGGAGAACGGCGGTATAATAATAAAAAATAGAACGGCATTAGAGATCTTACCTGGAGTCTATGTACTCGGGGAAATACCTAGAGTAACTAGCTTTGAAACAACGGAGAATTTCTATACGGTGAGAGATGGTGAGATTGTTGTGGATAAAATGCTTGATGATCAGGGAATAGCGATTAAAACGAAGAGCGGCTTAATTGTGTTAGGTGGGTGCAGTCATAGTGGAATCGTAAACATTGTGAAATACGCTATAGAAATAACAAAGCAATATATCGTTAAATATGTTGCTGGCGGATTCCACTTAATAAGTGCTACTGAGGATCGAGTGAAAAAGACTGTTGACTTTTTTATTAAACAAAAAGTTGAGAAAGTTTCCCCCATGCATTGTAGCGGAGTTAAAATCAATTGCGAAATAAGAAAAAGATTACCTAGTTTACTATTAGACATACATACTGGAGATCAAGTAATAATAGAATGAACACTATACCATCCCTACCTTTAATTCTTCTATAAGCCAAAATCTCCTTCATCAATTCTGATTAAGATAAGAGATAAGTAATAAGCCATCTAGTGATTAGATCTAAAAAAATTTAAAAATGATGAGAAAATATCTATAAACTATACACAGAAAGCTCAGGAAGACATAGGGCCGTAGTGTAGTGGCCAAGCATACCGGCCTTTGGAGCCGGGGACCGGGGTTCGAATCCCCGCGGCCCTACCATTCTATCATTTTTATATTGCGTAATTTGCTTTTTCTCGGCATTGCTTTGAGGGAGATTGTTATGAAAGTTAAACCCGAGTGCTTACTTTGTTTATTTGAAAGAGGCTTTAAAGCTGGTTTAGCTTTTGCTAGGAATGATCACGAGAAGCAAGTGAGATTAGCTAAAGAGCTTATGAAATTCCTCATAGAAAAATTTGACTTTAACCAGGTTCCTTCATGGATTGGTTCTCATAGAGAGAGAATCGTTCAAAAAATGCTGGGTGATCCAGATCCCTATAAAAAACTTAAGATTACTAGTAATGAGCTAGCTAGGAAAATTTGGAGGGAAATTAGAGTGAATTTCGATTTCAAGGAAAAGAACTATGAGACATTCAGAAAATTAATTATGTGTGCAGCTGTAGCTAATTCTATGGAATGGTTTATATCTGGGTATGATTTCTCAGCCAGCGCCTTTGAGAATGATCTAAAGATAGCTGAAACAAAAATTGCGATAGATGAAATCCCAAGTCTCTGGAACGACCTCAAGAATTCAAGATCCCTCTTATATATATTAGATAACGCGGGAGAAGCTGTAATTGATCTAGATGTCGCCAGATACCTCAGGAATTTCGTTGACGAGTTATTCGTTGCTGCTCGGGAAAAACCAGTTTTAAATGATATAACATTCAGCGAAGCAATTGAATTAGGTTTTGGAGATATTGCGAACGAAGTCATCCCCGTAGGATGGTTCATCGGAATCCATCTCGATAAAAAAGGCTTAAATCCAAGGTTTAAAGACATATTCAATAAAGTTGATCTCGTTATAGCTAAGGGAATGGGCGCTTATGAATCATTAAGTGAATACAAGTTCAATAAACCAGTTTACGTGATCCTCAAAGCTAAATGCAACCCAGTAGCTGAGAACTTAGGAGTACCTCGAGGACACTACGTAATCAAAAAATTATAACCATTCACAAACCCAGAATCCCTTAATAGGTACAGGAAGTTGGTCGGAGTTTTTTTATCACCTCCGTTTAAACATTTTCTTGACATTACTCGTTTTTCCGCCTTGTTTTCAGCTTGCTCCGTGGCTTCGGTACTGGCTTGAATAATCGTTGCTTGGCTTGCAGGACTTTCAACCTCTTGTAGGCTCTCGCCAAAGCGATCGTTATGGCGAGCATTTCCACAGATTTCTCCCTGAACCTAGTTCTGACTCTGGAGACCTTGCTGTAAGGTATCGCTGTTCTCTCAACGCCTTTCCGCCTCTTATATAGCTTCGAATCGAATCTCTCTCTAATTATCCTCATTCCTACGCCTCTCCTAACGTTTTTCCTTGGCTTAACCTGGAAATTGATTCGTCTAGCTATTGC
>JALWRR010000180.1 GCA_026993975.1 Promethearchaeati archaeon
GTGTATTTGTTGCCTAGAGTTGTTCTACCGGGTCTTGACAGGATAAAGCGCACTAGGGCGCTTCAAGAACTTCCCTACATTGTTCTAATTGTAATTATTTTAGTTTCCTTTAGTATTGGCGTGGCTTATTTCCATGGTGTAGATGTTTCTAGCATCAATGATTTATCTAACAAGTATAATAGAAATTGGTTTCAGGAGAATAATAGAAGTAGACCTCCACCAGATATCTCTAAGTACGTTAAGCCGCCGGAAGAAAACATAACTAATCCGCCGACTCCCCCTCCATCTCCAACAGTGCCAGAAGATGTTATTTCTAAATTAAACCTATCGTATATTAATTTCATTATTGAGGGATCTGTTCCTCTTTTAGCCTGGAGACTTACCGTTTTTGATTACTATGAGACTGATGAGGGTTGGTTACAGGGAAGTGAATCTTACTCTAGTTATTATGGTGAGGGTGGAGGCGCCTTTAGTTTTAAAGTTTTAAAGCCTATTGAAATGGCTGCGGGAGATCAAGATATTAGTTTAGTGAGTTTATGGCAGATAGGTGCTGGAGTGAAAGCAGATTTATTTGAGCCTGTGAACTTGAATTCATCTAATATTGTTTTTGTTCCGAGGATCTCGGATATTAATCAACAGTTAGAAGTTCATGTTGCTTCGGATAAGTCTGTCAAGTTTATTATTCAATATGAGGTCTATGGTGATTATATTGATAACGCGGTTGTTGTTTCTTCATCAGCGACATTATCAGAATTACAGAGCTATATGTTGAATCATCCAGAGCTAAATCGTTTCACATATATACCGCCTGACTACTTTGATACTTACCCTCAAGTTCGTGATGTTATTTCTAGCATTAATGTGAGTGATAACGCTACAATCTATGACACTGTTTCCTTATTATCCTATTATTTCTCTCTTAACTATAATGTCTCTTACGAGAAATCGAATTATACGGGGGATCCAGTTGCCGCTTTTATAGATAATGATGGTGGTTCATTCATGCAGTATGTCTATACATTAGCGTTTGCTTTGAGGGCCAAGAATATTCCATCTCGAGTAGTACTTGGTTATCTGGGTGGATTTTATAATGCATCTGAGGATCTAACATATTTGCGTGTATCCGACTTATTCATGTGGATCGAGGTATTTGACCCTGGTCTTAATGGTTGGGTTCCCTATAACTGTTTAACAATTCCAGTAGATATAGGTAACTTGGTGGAGACAGGCTTAAGAGCCTCGATTTATGTAGATGCGCCTCGATACATAGAGGGAATTCCATGTGTGTATCTTGATGAGAACTTCACAATAACACTAGTTTTAACTGGTCCTGGTGCACAATACCTTGAAGGAGATGTAATTTTTACAGATTTTAACGAATCTGAGGTGCTTGGCGTATCCTCATTATCGCCTTATGGTCCAGGAGGGGCAGCAGCATCATTAACTACTTCATTTCAAGATTTCTATAATTTTCTTGGGCGCGATCCGAAATATGGTGTTCATATAATTATAATTAGTTATAAGCAATTAACGTTCTATACTACTATAGCGCTGCTAAAAAGAGTATCTATCCAGCCTTGAATTTACATAAGAATTTCCTGAATTTTTTCTAATATCTGCAGTGCTTTCTTTTCATCAACTGTTAATCCAATTTCTTGTAAGAAAGCAATGCTAAAGTACTTGCTTTTTATTACATAGATATTTCCTTTATCTGTATTAATTCTAATGCTTAAGAGGTTAATTTTTTGCCCTGAACCATACTTTTTAAGAGATGATAAAACAGTTTCTAATATAACTAGACTCTCGCTGGCAATTTTGCCCAAAGTCTCACGATTCGTATTGCTTGCTTTTAAGACTTTTCCTTTATTATCAAATATCACTATGTGTTTCACTTTCGGTTTAGTTAATATCCTGTTAAACAATGATTCTACTTCATTTTCACGCATTATCTGGTTCCTCCTCTAGCTTTTTAATTTCTTTAAGAATTCTTAATGCATGCTCTAGAGTCGCGAGAAGCGAGTTAACATTCATTTTATCATAATTCTTCTCTATTAATAATATCAATTTCTCTACAATGACCAAAATTAGCTCATTAAGCGTATCTAGAACTCTTTTGTTTATGGATTTTATTTCAGAATTTCTCTGTTTGTTCTTTGGCAATTCTTTGATCTCGCTTTTTTCTCTCTTTAGTTCATCAATACTTATTATCTTAAGTCTACTTTTATCTATCTTGGCGTTTTCTATTTCTTGTGGCGTTGCTACATAGACATCGCATTTAGGACAATACTTTAACCCCACTTCTTTAATGTAAAAAAGTGGAGTTCCACAGTTTGGACAAACTTCGTCGAGCATTCTAGCGCCGCTTAATAGAAGATTCTTCATTTTTTGTAAGAGTTCTCGATCGTCTGAGCTAGATTTCATATATCTCCCCAAATTATTGGTTTTATAATGTAAATAGTGTGATTAATTAATTAAATACCTATATTGCTGGTAATGGTGAACACATAATGTTTTTCAGAAAAATTATTGAATTTAAAACTAGAGGGGAGAACGATATTATTGATTTAACAGATCAAATACAGGATATCATCCGTAATAGCGGATTTAAGAATGGAATTGTTAATATCTTTGTTCCTGGTTCAACGGGAGCAATAACGACAATGGAGTACGAGCCAGGATTAGTGAAAGACCTAACTAAAGCGCTTGCAAGAATAGCGCCTAGCAATATTGAGTATGAGCATCATAAGAGGTGGGGAGACGATAATGGTCGTAGTCACGTTAAAGCATCTATAATTGGTCCCTCCTTAACTGTTCCATTTGAAAACGGTGTACTTCTTTGCGGAACCTGGCAGCAAATAGTTTTTCTAGAGCTTGATACTAGACCCAGACATAGAAGAGTTATCGTGACTGTTTTAGGAGAGTGATTAATTAAAAAAATTAAAATATGTTCTATTGTTATGTTTCAGATATCATAATAAGGATTTAAAAAACGGATTGCTAGGTATAGCAATATAAACATGGTGTGAATATATGGCTACTTCAGAAAAAGCACGCGGTACTGTTGCGAAATTTAAATTTGACATAGAGCAATATAGACGAAGTATCTATGAGAGAAAAGGTAAGCGAGCTCATAGATGTATCAGATGTGGAACAACTAAGGGGGTCATAAGGAAATATGGGCTTTACATTTGTAGAAGATGTATAAGAGAGATACATGATATATTGGGATTTAAGAAATCGAGTATTCACCGTGGGTGATTAGGAATGCGGCTAGATCCAATCGCTGATGCATTATCTGCAATTAAAAACGCTGAGATTGTTGGGAAAAACATAATTTATCTAGCACCAGCATCAAAGCTATTACGGAATGTGTTAAAAATACTAAAAGAGAATGGGTATATTCAGGAGTATGAGTATATAGAGAATCATAGAGGAGGGGTCATAAAAGTAGAGCTTAAAGGGAAAATTCATAATATTGGTGCTATTAAGCCAAGGTTTTCAGTTAAGTGGCGTGAAATAGAGTTATGGGAAAGGAAATATCTACCGTCATATACAATGGGGTTACTGATTATAAGTACTCCTAAAGGTTTAATGACTCATGAGGAAGCAAAGAAAGAGAAAATAGGTGGGCGATTAATTGCATATGTATATTAGGTGATGCTAATGCAATCTAATTTATTCATTACAGAGGAGCAAGCCATATTAGAAGCCATTAAATCAAAACAAGTTATCGGCATAGAATGGGAGTCCATAGATATACCAGAAGTAGTTAAAGTTAATTTGAATGGTCGTAAAATAAGAGTCGAAGGGCCACGAGGAGTAGTTGAAAAGGATTTCTCACATGTGAAATCAGTTCATATCATAAAGAATAACAATATGTTAATCGTTGCCGCTTATGTAAGGAGAGATAGGGACAAGAAGCCAATTAGAATGGTTGCGTCAAAGATCAGAAAAATGATTGAGGGTGTTCAGAAATGGTTTGTCTATAAACATAAAGTTGCATTTGCTCATTTCCCTATAAGAGTGAATGTGGAGGGTAGGTTCATAATTGTAGAGAACTTCTATGGCAGAAGAGATAGAATCAAAATACCAATAGTTGGTGATCAAACAAAAGTAGAAGTTAGATTACAGCCAGATTCAGATATACCCGATGAGGTAGTAATTATGGGTCCTGATTTAGAGGCCGTTAGCCAGACAAGTGCTAATCTACAGGAAGCATGTAAATTGCGAGGCAAATTTAGAAAAGATCCTAGGGTTTTTCAGGATGGGATATGGCGATACATGATTACCCGGGAAGGTGAGGAATGAGTAGCGGAGAGGAGATGATGAGGCCCGGGGTATATGAATTCAATCGCATGATGATTAAGGGTTGATATATTGATCCCCGCAAGGTGATTATGATGATTTCGCCTTTAAGCCGTGCTAATGAGAAAGAAATTAGAAGATTATTAAAATTAAGAAAATTAAGGAAAAGAGATTTTATAAGACCGTATTCCTGGATATGGAATAAACTGGATGAAAGCTGGAGACGACCCAGAGGAAAAGATAATAAAGTTAGATTGCAGATTAAAGGTAAACCTCCGCTGGTTAAGATTGGTTATAGATCCCCAAGAAAAGTTAGGTATTTGCATCCAACAGGAAAAGAGGTCGTGTTAGTTAGGAGATTAGAAGATTTATATAATATAGATCCCTTTATGCAAGTTGCTATGATAGCTAGGACTGTTGGAGTTAAAAAGAGGTTGGAGATTTTAGGGTTCGCTAAACGATTTGGTATTAGGGTTTTGAATCCTGGTAGAGCAATGGCCCAACTAGAACTAGAAGCAGAGGGTATTAGTGAAAGCGAAAGTGTTGAGGGGTATGAAGAAGAAATGGAGGAGGTTGAGGAATGACTAAGAGCTTATTATCCCAGAGAAGAATGGCTGCAAGTATATTGGGTGTTGGCATTAATAGGGTTTGGATTGATCCTGAAGCTCTAGATGAAGTGGAAAAGGCTGTTACTAAAGACGATATAAGAAAGCTTATCAAGGAGAGGAAAATCTGGAAGTATCCTATTAAAGGGGTAAGTAGGCACAGAGCTAGGGCTAGAGAAGAAAAACGAAAGAAAGGGCGAGGCAGAGGGCCAGGAAGTAAAAAAGGATCGAAATATGCTAGAATGGGCGGATCAATGATCTGGGTAATGAAGATTAGAGCTATAAGGAAGATTCTTAAGAGGTTAAAAAATGTTCAAGTTATTGATAGAAGGACATATAGCAAATTAAGAAGAGTAGCTAAATCTGGGTTCTTTAGAAGTAAAATGCATGTAATAAGCTACATTAAGGAGCATAGGCTTAATCTCAAGCCAATCAATTCTATTGAGGACCTAGAAAAATATGAGCAAGAATTTATTCAAAGTGAATAATAAGGTGATGTATAATGCCTATTAAGAGAAAATTTGGACCAAGATACAGGGTACCATTTAGGCGAAGAAGAGAGGGGAGAACAGACTATCGTGCTAGGTATAAAATGTTGTTGTCACAGAAGATTAGAGCTGTTATTAGAAAAAGCAAGAGAAATATAACAATTCAATTTGTTAAAGCTGAGTTAAAGGGAGATAAAACATTATCAACAACTCGATCAATTGAGTTAAGAAAGTATGGATGGAATTTTAGTGGAGGGAATACTCCCGCGGCATATTTAACAGGATATCTTGCTGGTTTAAAAGCATTAAAAGCAGGAATAAATGAGGCTATACTGGATATAGGTCCTCAGAGATCTACTAGAGGTAGCCGATTATATGCAGCGCTAAAAGGTATGATTGATGCGGGAATCGATATACCGCATAATGAGAATATACTACCCTCTATAGATAGGATCCAGGGTAAACACATAGCGAGTTACGCAGAGCAGTTAATAAATAGTAACCAGGAATTATATAATAGAAGATTTAGTAGATACATAAAAATCGGGCTTGATCCACGTAATATTGAATCAGTTTTCTTGGAGGTATTGAATAAAATAGCTAAAGAATTTAATGTTGAACCACCAAGTTTTGAAGAAGATGAAGAATTTGAGGAGTAATAATTTTTAGGTGATTATAATGGGAATTATTAGAGAGATACCTGACATTGTTACACCAAGAGAAGAGCTTGAAACTGAATGGAAACCAATAACTAAGCTAGGAATGCTAGTTAAAACTGGACAAATTAGATCAATAGATGAAATATTCAGTGTTACCCGTAGGATTCCAGAATGGCAAATAGTGGATTGGTTGGTGCCTGAGCTTAAGGGCTACGTTATTGATGTCGAGATCGTGCAGAGACAAACCGACTCTGGTAAAAGAAATGCATTTAGAGTGATGGCAGCAGTAGGTAATATGGACGGATATATTGGAGTAGGAATTGGGAAACATGCAGAGCAGAGAATGGCAATTTTAAAAGCTGTGAGAAGAGCTAAGAAGAATTTAGCTCCGATATTAAGGGGATGCGGTAGCTGGGAGTGTCGTTGTGGGAGGCCTCATAGTCTACCGTATACTATCGAAGGTAAAGCTGGTAGCGTTAGGGTGATTTTTTATCCAGGACCAAGGGGTCTTGGCTTAGTTGCTGGTGATCTAGCGAAGATATTGTTAAGATTAGCGGGTGTGAGAGACGTTTGGTCTAAAACCTTCGGTAATACTAGAACACACATTAATTTCGCGCAAGCTGTTTATAATGCTCTTACAAACACGTATTATCTACTCTAATTAGAAAGCATTATAAATTTGGTGAGGGGAGGTAATTGGGAAGAATTAGTAAAAAAATTGAACCATTAGAATTAATCGAGCTAAAAAGAACGAAGGGACGAGTATCTAGTGTGCCTGCTGATGGAAGATGGGTAGCTGTAGTACGGATTAGAGGCACTGTTAATGTGAGACGAGATGTTGAGGAGACGCTAAAACTATTGCGGCTTAATAAGCCGCATCATGTTACTATAATTCCTCTAACGGAGAGTTATAAGGGTATGTTAATAAAAGCTCAGCGGATGATTGCTTGGGGAGAGATAAGTTACGATACATTTCTTAAACTACTAAAACGTAAAGGAAGATTGATTGGTGATAGGAAGCTAATGGATCAGCTTGTAAAGGAGTATAGTGGAGGAAAATTTAATTCAGTTGAAGAGCTTGCTAAGGCGATATGGAACAAAGAGATTAATCTAAAAGACGTGAATTGGTTAAAACCGGTATTTAGATTGAGACCTCCTTCGGGAGGGTATCGGGGGAGTATTAAAAAACCTTTTGAACTTGGAGGATCTTTTGGATATTGGGGTCCAAGAATTAATGAGCTCTTAGAGAAAATGATTTAATCTTTCTAAAAGTCACATTTTTATCTCGCATTACATCTTCATTTTCTCTATAATCGTTAAGTTATTTATGCGTGGGTCTTAAATATGTCACCTAAAAGAAAGAGTTCAAGATCTGAAGAATTTACAGAATCTAAAGTAACTGTACCTTCGGAAGGAGATTTATTTGGGTTGGTTATTAGAAGACTAGGAGGGTCTTGGTTAGAGGTATCATGTTCTGATGGTAAAATAAGAAAGGTGCTTATTCCTGGTAAGATGCGAAGAACTAGGATATACGATGGGGATATTATATTAGTTAGGCCATGGTATGGCATGCAGGAAGATACTCGTGGTGACGTGATTCATAAGTACTCTAGGTCTGAGGTAAGATGGTTATTAAAGTCTAAGTACAAGGAATTGCTTGAGAAGATTATTCCAGAGGACATTCTTGAAGAGTACATCTAAATTGGTGAGGTTTTTGGAAGATGATTTTTATGATGATCTAAGAGAGCCAACTAAGCGGGATAGAAGAATTAAAGATTCCGACTTTTTTGAAGCCAAAGAAGGTGTTTTTGATACAAAAACGATTGAAGCTATAGAAGCTTTGAAAAGAAGAAAGATTATTTTGGATATCTATTGGGTAGTCTCAACTGGAAAAGAGGCGGATGTTTTTTACGCTAAGTCTCCCTCTGGCGAAGAACTCGCAGTTAAAATCTATCGAGTTCACACATCGAAGTTTAGGAGGGTAGAGATATACACTATAGGGGATAGACGATTTAATAAAGCTAGAAGTAAACTTAAAAGTAAATGGAAGTGGGCTAGCAGAGAGTTCAAAAACTTAACTATTGCATGGAAAAAAGGAATTCATGTACCGAAACCAATAGCTCTATACAGGAACATAGTAGTGATGGAGTTTATAGGGACAGATGGCACGCCAGCTCCGCAACTAAAAGATGTTGATAATATCGAGAATCCAACGACTGTTTTTTATTCTCTTCTAAATGATGTAAAAAAACTATACCGAGAAGCGAGATTAGTTCATTCAGATCTAAGTCCATTCAATATTCTCTATCACAATAATCTATGTTACATAATAGATATGGCACAGGGCGTAAATATTAATCATGAATACGCTTTGAGATTTTTATACAGGGATTTATACTACATAACCAATTACTTCATGGCATTTCTTGATGATCTTCCTAGCGTTGACGAAATATTTCAGGAAATAACAGGTATTTCTCCAGACCCTATAATTAAATCTCTTGTAACTAATCATTAATTATGGAATTAGCGTTGATTCCAGTATTTGAATAATTGCTCTATTAGTCTCGCACGAGGATTTTTTCTTGAGATGCTGTATATTCTAAAATGGTTTATCTCGTGTTCTCGAATTATGCCTGCTTTCTCTAGTTCCTTGAGATATTTTTTCAATGTTGTGTGATTAAGCTTTATTCTTTTCTTTAATTCGCTAAATGAAATGACTTTATGTTTCACTAGTAGTTTCAGTATCTTTATTTTATTCTTTGTTCCTAGGACATCCTCTATAGCTATATTACTCATTATCTCCCCCCAGTTCTTCTTTCTAAAACTCTAATTACGTGATCTTCAAGAGAGTCCAGAGGCACATTTATTCTTATTCTCGTAGATCTTCCTCTCTGGTTTTTACCACTGACTTCAATATCTAGAACGCCGGGAAATTCTTGTCCTAATTCCTTTAAGTATCTTAATAATTGAGTTGTTTTTCTTGGTCGTTCATAGTATTCTTCGCAGAGCATTCTATAGTA
Organism: Promethearchaeati archaeon; assembly: GCA_026993975.1. GTDB lineage: Archaea > Asgardarchaeota > Njordarchaeia > Njordarchaeales > Njordarchaeaceae > Njordarchaeum. The sequence continues at coordinate 9,081 of JALWRR010000180.1, forward strand.
TTCTTCTAGTTGCAATCTAGTTACATAGCTTTTACCATGAGCTTTTAATGCACGAATTATGCTCAATAATAAAACTAACTTATGTTTCTCTAGGGTATCAAATATCTCTGTATCTATCCTAGACATGTGTGGGTGATACTTAAGGATCTCTCGCACATGATCCGCATCTAATTGCTCATCATTTTGTCTCTCTGCAAACTCTCCAGCACTTCTAAGAATGTCGATTGCTATTCTTGCGTTTCCGTCGCCACGCTCTGCAGCAAAATTAGCAATTAGATCAATAGCGTCATCGGTCACGCTCCCTGGCTTAAATGCTAGTTCTGCCCTAAACTGTAATATATCAAATAATTCTGCTTTACTATATTTCGGTAAATTTATTTCAGATTTGATGAATGAAGCTCGAGTAGCTTTGTCAAGCCATTGATAAAACAGATACTCATGAGGTTTAGCTACAATTGAGATTACTCCTATTTGAAGTTTGCTTTCTAAATCTCTAAATCTCTCAGTAAACCGAGAGATACTATATAGCATATCCCTAGTTTTATCAGCTTCAGTCTCTGTAAATAGTGTTCCTAGTTCATCTAAAATTAAAAGTAGTTTCCCTGTTTTTTCAGCGGTGAGTCGAAATAACAGCGTTATTAAATCCTCTCTAGACAATCCTTTTTCGGGCACTGTTTTCTCAATCTGCTTAACAATCTCGACAAGAACTCTATATATCTTTCTGCTCTGTCTACAATTAACATATGCTACTAATATATCGTTCTTAAAATGTTCACGCAGATCTTTTTCAACTCGCCATGATAGAACAGTTTTACCTACTCCTGAATGGCCATAGATTACCCATGAAGTATAAGATTCGCTTGATTCAAATAAATTAATGAATCTCTTGGCTAGAGTCTCTCTTATGTCTTCCCTATGTGGGAGTTTAGGGGGCGTAAAAAAGTGTTCTAATGTCTCTGGATGAAGTAGTATGCGAGCCATTTGACTTCACTTTTATTTTCATTTTTGTGTGTACATTAATATATCAGGTAAATTGTAGATAAAAATATAAGTTTATTATTTGACGAAATATAATAGTATAGAAATAATACGAAGATTCACTTTGTAGTTTACTAGGAGATTAAAAATGATGAGCGATGATGCGGAAATAGAAGAACTAATAAAATATTTAATTAGTGTGTGGGGACGAGAGACCTCAAGTGATGAAATCCAGAAAATAGAGAAAGATAAAGTAAAATCATTATTCATATTGTTAAAAAGAAAAAAGAGTGAGATCGAATCACTTGAAAATGAGTTAACGAAAAAAGTGTTAGAGCGCGAGATTGAGATTCTCCAATTTCTGAGTAAAGATGTTTGGAGGATAAGAATAGAAAAAATTATCGCTGCTCTACTAAACGAAGATGAAATAAGATATAACAATTTACTACCGCATGAAAAAAAGATAATACCTATGATAAAGAACTTATTTTCTGCAGCATTTATGAAAGATATTGATAAATATATTACTGAAGGAGAAGAAGGCTTAGAGAGTGTAGTGGATGAAAAAATAAATCTACAAGAAAAGGAAATTGAGTACGAGCTATTATTAGCTAACGATGATATCCCAATTTTTATAGGATCTGATGGACTGATTTATAGGGGTATATCTAAGGGAGATTTATTAATGATGCCTAAGTTCAATTATATTCATTTCAAAAGAATTAAATTAACAAAAATTAAATAAACTCAGCGTTTAAATTATCAATTAGGTTTCCAGCGTTAAAGTTACCTTTTAATCTGAATCACAACTTATATGTTTATATATCATGAATTGTCATATCTGGATAAATGAAATTTCTATGAACTTTAATCAAAGGTGTCCAAGTTGATTAAAAAGAAAATCCCAGCGAAAGAATTCATAATAAAGCTAAGAGAAGCAGTCATAAATGTAGTTAAAATCACGAGAGAACTTCAAGCCAATATCTCAGAACTGCAAGAGCGATTAACAAGACTCGAGAAAAGTGTACAGCATCTAGATTCACGGATAAAAAGAATTGAAGAGAGTATAATGCCATCGACACCTCAAACGATAACTAAAGAACCAGAGGTACCAGTAGTAGAAGATCAGTCTGAAATTCTTGCTGAACCTGAATTTATTGAATTGGCAAAAGAATTGGGTGTTGAATTAACAGAGTCAAAGAAAGCAACTGAAGAAATACCAACTCCTCCACCGGTTCCACCCATTGAGAAAACGGTTGAAACGAAAAAAGTAGAGAAAAAAGAAGAAGCAGAAGTTGGATTAGGTGTGATTAAAAGGGGAGAAGAAGCTAAGACAGAAGAGCTTAAGAAAGAAAAAGATGAGCTATTAAAAGCTTTGGAAGAACTAGACATAATCTAAAAGGCAAAGATTTTTCCTTAATATGGGCCAATACTGCTTATTAATTTCATTAAACTCATTCTGTGACTAGCCTATAAATATCCTTCTCCTCCAGCGTGGAAAACTATAATTCTTTGTGCAGATAGCTAGAAGAGATGAAGTTTTTCTATTTTCTATGAATGGAGCATCAAGATTCTTATCAATAAGCTTGATTCATGAATAGCGAAATAAAACAAATCTTAGTGAAAAACAATAATGTGGATACTCATGTTTAAGATAAAATTTAAGATGCATTATCGCTTGTTTTTCAAGATTATTTAATGCATTTTTTTGCAAATAGTATGCGTAGATGTATTAGTGATTATCAGATAAGTTCAGATTAAATATAGTTATTAGGAAATTTAGAACTTTTAGGTGTTAAAAATGTCAGAAAAATTAAGTGAACTGAAAGATATTAGTAAAGCAAATGGCTTTAAAATAGTTATTCAAGACACAAGTCAGTTGCGAGGCAAGGTTTTAATAACGGGTTTTCATGGGTTAGGTGGCATAGGGCATTTGACAGTAAGGTATATCGCTGAAAGCGCATTGAAACAAGGTTTAGGGAGGAAAATTGGTTATATTGTAAGTAGAATTATGCCCCCCTTTGTTGAAGTATTAAGTAATGGGTCATTTGGTTCTCCGTATGAGCTAATAGAAGTAGGTAACGCTGTCTTA
>JALWRR010000181.1 GCA_026993975.1 Promethearchaeati archaeon
AAGAGGCCAAATAAAAAACAGTCTTGAGGAGCCAAGAGGACACCACTAATAAGCTAAAAGCAGCCAAAAATTAAAAGCCTCCGGTATGTGTGGTCGCTAAGCGACTACAGAGAATTTTTGTATTAGTAGAGTTGCTGAGGGAAGAAAACTGAATATAATGGGATTAAATGGTGGTTTTTTGGAACAAATGGTGCGTTACTGTTTTTGAGCTGAGAGTCCTAATTGTTTAGATGGCTATTCATACATATTAAAGAAGAGGTGTAGCTAGATGGCCGAGTAATAAAATGATCATAGAGATAAAGACAGTAGATTGTTCAGTAGGGTATTGATAGATATAGAAAATGTAGAGATATAGCGAATAGTAAACGATGGATTTATCCCTATTTAACTAAACAAGGTCACATCAATCTTATCGCTTAGTTACTGAACGTGTTTTCAGGAAGAATTATCCCTTCTTCCTAGATATGCCGGATAGTTGAGACTTATAAGAATTATCGGAGAGAACGTATAGACTTAATGTTAGTTTATTCTGGATCCATTATTCCTGCTTCCGTGATTCTTATTTTAGTTTTCTGTGGAGGTAGCCAGCTTGAGTCAATTATTTTTACTTGCTTTATGTCTTCTTTTATGGATGTTAAGAGGAGTCTTGTATCAACGTTATGTCCTAGTATGTGTCCACCTACTGGTCTAAGGTTGTCTCTTTTACCTTGGTTAGGGACGCCAACTACTTGATTTGTTATCAGTGTTACTATATTGAAGTTGATTGCGTATCTTCTTAATCTCTCTACCATCGATATTATTGCTCTCTGCCTTGTGTATAACAGTTGTCTTCCCGAGAAATCTGTTCTTGGGTACTTTGTTAGCGAATCTACTATTATTAGCTTTATGTTTCTTTTTCTAATTTCAGGTAGCAGACCTCTGAGTGTTTGTAGCTGTTCAGCGGTGTGTTTCGGTTTCATGATCATTAATTTATCTTTTATCTTCTTTAGATTGATATCGAATCTCCTTAGGATTGGTTCTAGTCTCCGGTAAGAGAATACATTTTCCGAATCAATTACTGCTACGGATATATCACCAGTATTTAATCCTCCTTCCTCAGGCGGAAGGAACGCTGTTGCTATTGCTGTATAGCATGTCTGTGTTTTACCAGTACCGTATTCTCCAGCCAGTTCTGTCAGTTCACGTGAAGCCCATCCACCTCGCAGTATGTTATCCAAGTTCTTTGATCCCGTATGTAGAAACATTCTTTTTTTATCTAGTTCTTGTAGATCCTTTAGTTTCAGAGTGCCATATTCCTCTGGCATTAATTCTTCAAGCAATCGTGACGCATTTTCCACTATCTGCATTGCTGTTTCATCATCTGTACCAAGAATCTTCATTATTTCGGTTATTGTGCATATCAGGATATCTCTTAAATACATAATACCAGATCTTCTGAGTTTTTCTTTCCATTCATCAACTATATTTAAGAGATCTATAGAAGGCTCATCTTTATTCATGCTTAGGAGCCTTGATGTATAACTTGAATAAAGTGGAATTATTATTTATAATTTAAAAATTGTTTTAATTTTGATTTACCTTATTTCTTTTTTTCAGGAATTTATTTAGCTCTAAAATAGCCTTATCTATCTTATTTATCCCATACTTCTTAATTCTACTTATTTTTATCCAATTAAGAAACCGCGCTGCTTTAAAACCATTTATTGAGAGCCGCCACATTATAGATACTCGTCCTGTCTTCAGGGCATATAACCTATGGATGCTTAATACTGGTTTTATATTTAGGTATTTCTCTAACATATGGATCTCATTATTTAAGAAGTTAGGCAATGTTCTTTTTAACCATAATAAAGCACTATTAAAGTACTTTCTTAATGCATTAATACCCAATCCATAGCTATTCGATATACTCATGAAATTCCCTTCTTTTTTAACCAAGCTATGAATTTTACTAACAATATCCCTAGCTTTACTCGCTGGGAAACCATCATCTAGTAGCTTTTTTAATAGATCTATGCTTCGAGAATACTCCACCCTAAGATAATCAGTATTCTTCGTCAGATAAGAAGTGCCATCACCAAGAAATAAACCGAGAAACCATCCAGAAGCATAAGTACTATGTCTTTGAATCCATGTTGGCACGTATGGATCCACTATAGTTTTTATTCCTGGTCTAGCCCCCGCCGCTATATGAAAATTTCTAACCGCATTTGAGAAAGTCCTGTACTCAAATCCTCTATCACTATGCAATTCAACATCGCCAAGGCATTTTTTGAATAGGTCTTTAGCCAAGTTCTTAATATTCGCATCCATCGTACCTAGCCCATACATATTAGTTAACCTAACATCGCTACTCCATAATCCTAAGAGAACAGAACTAGCCCACGAATGTATCTTTGGAGGGATCCTCGGATTCCTTATAACATTTTTCCCAGATCCTATAAGCTTTATTTCATTTAACCTATTAGTTATTAAAGCTGATAACAATAAGGGTTTAAAATGAACAAATTTTCCTCTAGCACCAAGCTTATAATCTCTCCTAAAAAACGTATAAAATATCCTTCTAAATGTACTGATAGGCATATATTTCAATAGATCATAAAGGATTGAAGCAGGACCAGCGTAAGATTTTCTATATATTGACAATGTGAGCTGTATATCCTTGCTAAAAAACTTTTTAACCCAATTCCTTGTTTGTATCTGTATCCTCTCAGTATTATCTGGAACGAATATCTTTAACCCTTTTGTTTCTATAACTTGCATGGAGTTAATTCTATCTACATACACCTTCGATAAATCACAAATAAACTTAAAGGCATAAGGTAACAATAGGTATTTAGGTGAATATCTCCTGTTTACTACCACCTCCAGATAATCCCTACGAATAACCGCCTTCTTCACATCTGGATGATTCCATGGAAAAACGTATTCAGAATCGTGCTGAAACATAATAATTATTATATCAATAAATAATATTAAGCTACATAATTAAAAGTTATTTAACATAAGTACGACATTAAAAATCTTTTTCTGTTTTTTAAAAAGGTTTCTGGAATGTTTTTAATTAACTCTCTGCTTAACACACTATTTTCATCGTCCAGCT
>JALWRR010000182.1 GCA_026993975.1 Promethearchaeati archaeon
CAGAAAGTACGGACAACCTAGCAATCGCATACGACTCCTCTAGCGGTAAGATGGTAATTGTATATAGGGATAACTATAACAATGGTTATGGAACTGCTGTAGTAGGTACAGTATCCGGAAGCAGTATATCATTTGGAAGCGGAGTAGTGTTCTATGCAGGAAGTACATTCTATCCATCAATCGCATACGACTCCTCTAGTGGTAAGATGGTAATTGCGTATCAGGATAACAGTAACGGCGACTACGGTACTGCGATAGTAGGTACAGTGTCCGGAGACACTATCTCCTTTGGAAGCAAAGTGGTATTCAATGCAGGGAATACATACTACCTAGCAATCGCATACGACTCCTCTAGCGGTAAGATGGTAATTGTATATAGGGATTACGATAACATCAACTATGGTACTGCGTTAGTAGGTACAGTATCCGGAAGCAGTATCTCATTTGGAAACGAAGTAGTGTTCAATGCAGGAACTACGAACGACACATCAATCGTATACGATCCCTCTAGTGGTAAGATGGTAATAGCATATAGTGATTCTGGTAACAGCGACTACGGTACTGCAGTAGTGTGGGAAACGTTAACCCCTGAACATTACACAGGTATAGCCCAAGAAACTGGAAATGCAGGAGAATATCACCCCGTAGCTTTGCTTTATGAAAAATCAAAGTGTCATACTGGAGGAGAGCCTGGAAAAATAATGTACATCCAACCCGACGGATCTATGGGATCTGCAACCACGCCTTACAGTGCTGGGAGATACATAACTCCAACTAAATTTTTAATAACTAAAAATCCTTAAGGAAAAGATAAGTTTTAAGAAAAGGAATAAAAGCTTTATAATAATTTAAAAAGTTAAGAGATAAGGACATAATTAATGACTTCAGAAATAAAAGGGACATCGGTATCTAGACTTTTAGAAAATACTAATAGAAATTTTACAGGTGTTATATTTCAACAAAAAAGGCCTCCTTTAGATAGTGAGTGGAACTTAGTCCAATCTATTTCTCAAGAAAATATTTCTGAAATACTAAAAAAGACAACCCCTTCAGGTTTTTTAGATATCGGAGAGATTACAACCGCGCCAAGGGATCGAGACCAACTCACCTCGACATGGGCAAACACTATTCTTATTAAAAATAAAACAGCAATAGTGAATGGATGGGTGATTCACGTAGGTGCAGGAAATAACCAGTTTCAACCAAATGCTCAAGAAGATATTTGGAAAGAATTATCTAGCGATGAAGATCAATTAGCTATTATAGGTGAAGCTGCCCCATACATAGGGTATCGAGAAGATTTACTATTTTTAGAGGTATGGCAAAAGGTAGTTCATCCTTCTGATACTATATATAAATATGGAAATGTTCTTAGCTCAGTAGATCCCTACGAAAATGATTTAATTGACCCTAATATTGAAATTGAAACCTCTAAAAGAATACAAGTTCAGTACCGTACCCGATGGGCTGTTGGTGTTGATTTTTCAACGTATCGAGATGGGATCGACTTCCCAGGTGTTTTAGCTTCAGGAGCCTACGGTATACCTCTAGATGGTTATACCTTTAGAAAGCATGATAAAGATCCAGGGCTATACATAGCTGGAGACGGATCTAGTGATTCGAAAGAAGCTTTAGGAACCTATGATGGTTTTGTGTACGCAATACCTATTGCCCGAATACACCGAAGAAACAGAGAGCCTTATTCTTTAATAAATCAAAATGGTGCTAGTAAATCTCTAACACAAGAAGAAAGATCAGAAAGACCCGATGGTTTATTTTATGACGAAATTGCTCCTAGAGATATAGAAGATTTAAGACATAAGATCTACACCAGTTCTATAGATTATAAAACTATTTTAGAAGAGAATTTAAGTCTAGTTTGGTCTGATGAGATACCACGAGAATTAAAGTATAGTTCCATTGATGAAAACTTAGCAGGAAATGAACTAATACAACTAGATGGTATCTCCTTGACATCAAAAGAAGGGGTAAACGAGCACGGAAGAGATCCTGATGGCATTCTTAGAACTTTCACAGATGCCAAGCAAGAACAAATGTTCGTATTTTTTGCAATGAATCCTACTTTTCATGAAGGAAAAATTTGGTTCACACCTCTAGGACACCAGGAAAATCCTCATGAATATGCCCTATTTGATGAAAATAAGGTCTTCATATCTAATGAAGACGATCCTTTAGTGCAATTAATAGATCCAGTGACAAATAATACTTCTATTATTTATGGAGGTGTTTGGGAAGGACTCGGAGAAGAGAGAACGTGGGACTATCTTTCAGACAATCGTAACAAAATAACTTACATGCCTTTAGATCCATCTATATTTGAGAATAAACATATTCTTATAACTTTTCAATTAAAAATAAGAGAGGGCGGTGGTCTAGAAGGAGTTTCGGGTGGTTTTACATACCCTATAAAGGAAATGTTATACGGTAAAAATGATTTTACGGGATACCCTGTAGATTTTAACTTATATACAGACACAGAGAGAAAAGTTCCTTTAGGATCAGATGCTTACCCTTTAAGAAAAATAGGAGATTTAGTAGATAATGCTATTGGAAGATCTATAAGTTCATTTGAAGAAGCGTGTAAGACAGGTAACCCCTCTTCGGGAGTATACAACAACCCCCAAGTATATAAGGGCGGATGCGTAGAATGTAAGTATTACAAGTCATACTCTGGAGACGCAAATGATACTATCGATAGAATAGTCTACGACCGAGAGGTGCTAGGAATCTTAAGTATATACAATGTTACTCAATCTAGATATATGTATGGAAATCTAGGACAAGTACCTAGTATAGAAAAGTTTACCACAGGAACTACCGGATTTAAACTTACTGGATTAGAAGGAGATAGTGGTGATATATTAGAATACACTCTTCTCCTAGGTAATTACTCAGTAGATTATGTCCCCCATATCAAGGGTATCACTAACTTTGTAGCCACATATTCCTTCACAAATCCTATAACTGTAGGAGATACAGAAGGATTTATGAATATAAAAGCTAAGAGTGGAGCTCAAGGACTTCCTTCGTCATCATATTCACCTAAAGAAGGATCGTGCGATGC
>JALWRR010000183.1 GCA_026993975.1 Promethearchaeati archaeon
ATAATAATCTCTCTATACCAAGACCAAATCCGCTATGTGGCACACTTCCATATCGCCTTAAATCAAGGTACCACGAGTAATCCTTTGGATCAAATCCCTCTCCCCTTATTCTCTCAATCAGAGTTTCTATATTGTCTTCTCGCTCGCTACCCCCTATTATTTCACCATAGCCTTCAGGAGCAAGCAAATCAGCTGCAAGACATGTTTCTGGTCTTTTTGGATCCAACTTAACGTAAAACGCTTTTAAATGGGTCGGAAAATGAGTTAGGAAAAATGGTTCTCCAATTTCTTCAGACAGAACTTTTTCTTCATCTGCTCCAATATCATCTCCCCACTCAATATCAACATTATTTGACTGTAGTAGATCTATAGCTTCATCATAGGAAACGCGTTTAAAGGGGGGTTTAATTTGTTCAAGGAGATCAAGTTCTCCCCTAAACTCCTTAATGATCGATCGAGTAACATCATGATCCAAAAGCGTCCTAACAATATAACTAATTAATTCTTCTTGGACTTTAAGATTATCTTCGAATTTATACCAAGCAGCTTCAGCTTCTAGATGCCAATACTCAGCTAAGTGTCTCCGTGTTCTAGATTTCTCAGCTCTAAAAGACGGAGTCAAGCTCCATACCTTTCCTAGAGAGAATATCATTGCTTCTAAATAGAGTTGAGCTGATTGGGATAGATATGCTTTGGAATCATCGAAATACTTTATTTCAAAGAGAGTAGCTCCCCCCTCTACAGCAGTGGAAACAATAATTGGTGGTGACACCTCGAACCAATCATTTAGTTTAAAATACTCCCTAGCTGCTCTCAACAAATAATCTCTAACAATCCAGATTTTAGTGAACCTATTCGATCTAATAGCTAGATGCCGCCACTGCATCAATATCTCTGGAGAATGGGATTTCTTTCCCAATGGGTACGGAGACTCAGCTATGTGAACAATTTTAATGCTTCTGACGTGTAGCTCTTTACCTCCAGGAGCTCTAGGATTTTCCACTAATGTCCCTTCTGCAACTATAGAGCTTTCCTGAGATACGCTTTTAACTCGATTCCATAGTTCTTCTAGTATTTCATTTTTCCTAATTACGAGTTGTAGAGGGTGCCAAGGCTTGTTAATTGGGCGTAAATCTATAAAGATTATATTTCCATGCTTTCTCTTTTTTATTACCCATCCTCTTACTCTAATATATTTTCCAACGGCATCACCTCAAAGTTACACTATTTATTCTCACTTGCTTATGATTATAAAATTTATCTTCTCAATGCAGGTGTCCATTGAATCTAGTGATAGACACACATGTACATAAATAAAATTCTAATTATTTGATTAACGGATTATGTATTCGAGAAACAAAAATTCTGGAGTGGTATCTACAATGTATTATGAAGTAATTTGGGTTGGTAGAGGGGGTCAAGGAGCAGTAACAGCATCGAGAATTCTAGCAAAAGCGCTAAACAAGGAGAATATTTGGGCTCAAGCCATTGTTTTTTTCGGCGCGGAGAGAAGAGGGGCTCCAGTATATGCCTATAATAGGATTTCGGATCAAGCTATTAAGTATCATCACTTCGTGACTAAAGCGGATGTCATAGTGATATTTGAGCCAAGCTTAATAGGATTGACTAATGTTCTTGATAGGGCTAGAGAGAAAGTCACTATAATCCTTAACTCAGCTGGCAAATCCATTGAAATAGATGGTAAATTAAAAGAATACCAATTAGCTGTCGTTGATGCAACATCAATAGCATTACAATTAAATTTGCGTGTAGCTGGTATTCCAGTAATAAATACAGCGATGGTTGGCGCTTTCGCTAAAGCACTTGGCTTTCCTTCAATCAAATCCATAAAAGAAGTTATCAACGAGGTATGGCCAAGTAAAATTGGTGAGTTAAATGCAGAAGCAGCCGAGAAAGCTTATCAAGAAACAAAAATCATTAAATCAAGTATGGTGAGGGAATGAAAATGAGTGAAAATCTAAGCGATCATCTATTATTACCTATATCAAAGCCGACGAAAGGTGCTGGAGGAAAAACTGGATCATGGAGAGTATTTAGGCCAGTTATAATAGAGGATAAATGCATAAAATGCATGATATGCTGGATGTATTGCCCAGAAGCAGCAATCGAGGTAAAGAGCCGAAATGAGATCCCAAGAATTAATTATGATTACTGTAAAGGCTGTCTTATCTGTAAGGAAGTTTGTCCAGTTAAGGCAATAAAAAGCGAAAGGGAGAGTGAGTGAGCATGGAGAGGTATGACGTTATAACTGGTAATGATGCAGCAGCATGGGGAGCAAGACTTAGTAGAGTTGAAGTTATAGCTGCTTACCCCATAACCCCGCAAACAACGATAGTGGAGAAATTAGCTGAATGGGTTGATAAGGGTGAAATGGATGCTAGATATATCGCAGTAGAATCAGAGCACTCAGCTATGTCCGCAACTATGGGTGCCTCAGCAGCTGGAGCTAGAGCGTTTACAGCCACAGCTAGTCAAGGCTTCTTATATATGCTTGAGATGATTTCTTGGGCTGCAGGAGCGAGAACGCCAATTGTCATGGCAGTTGTTAATAGAGCTCTTGGTCCACCTTGGAATATTTGGTCAGAACATACAGATGCTTTAATGGCTCGAGATACTGGATGGATACAATTTTGGGCATCAAATAATCAGGAAGCGTTAGATTCCATTATTCAAGCATATAGGGTGGCTGAGGACAAGAGAGTTATCTTACCAGCAATGGTCATGCTAGAAGGTTTCGTGCTGAGTCACACAGCTATGCCCGTTAAAATACATGATCAAAGTAAGGTTGACCAATATCTTCCTCCATATAATCCTCCTCATTACGTATTGAATCCAAAGTTATCAGAGCCTTTTGCTTACGGTAATATTCTATTTCCATGGGATTACGTGAAAGTGAGATTAGCGATTCAAAAAGCAATGGAGAATTCAGTTGACGTAATAAAACAAGCAGCAAGAGAATTTCAGGAAATATTCGGGATATGGCATGGAGATTTGATAAAAGAAGCATATACTGACGATGCTGAGGTGCTGATATTCGCTTTAGGAACTGTAGCAGAGCAAGCTGAGGCAACCGCAGAATTACTTAGAAAGGATGGTTATAAAGTAGGTGTAGTAAAAGTAAGAGTAACTAGACCCTTCCCTAAACCTGAGATAGCAAAATTAGCTAGCAAAGTATCACACGTAATTGTCATTGATAGAGATATATCCTTTGGATGGGACGGCATCCTAGCTGGAGAAATCAAGGCAACTTTGCATGATTATAAGGTAGATACTCCAGTCACAACAAAGATAATGGGTATCGGTGGCGATGATATCCTACCAGAACACATAGAGAAAGCAGTGAAAGAGGTGTATAATAAATAATCTATTCATTTTTAGTTAGAATGGAGGATGATTAAAAATGACTAAGACAATATTAGATGAACTAATAGAAGCTGATGAATTTCTTCTTCCCGGAAATACAGCTTGTCCGGGATGCGGATCTACATTAGCTCTTAGATACGCACTTAAAGCATTAGGTAAAGATACAGTTCTTGTAATCCCTGCATCATGTTCAAGCGTCTATCAGGCTATCTATCCAAAAGTATCTTTCAAAGTCATAACATTTAATGTAGCTTTTGCATCGGCAGCAGCCGTTGCATCAGGAGTTAAACAAGCGTTAGTAAAGAAGGGATACGAGGATGTCAATGTAGCTGTTTGGGGTGGTGATGGAGGATTAATTGACATTGGTGCGGCAACTGTCAGCGGTGCAGCGGAGAGAAATGAGGACATCTTTGTTTTCGTTTATGATAATGAAGCCTATATGAATACTGGTATTCAGCGGTCAGGAAGTACACCACCTGGAGCTCGCACAACAACTACACCATTAGGTAAAATAGTTGGGTTCAAGAAGCCTATGTCATTTTTAATGCTATTACATGGAGTTCCGTACGTTGCTACTGCTAATGTAGCTTATCCAACGGACTTATATGAAAAAGTTAAAAGAGCTAAGAAGATCAAGGGATTCAAGTTTATCCATATCTTCGCGCCATGTCCTCCTGGATGGAGGTTTGATGATTCAAAGACAATTGAAGTCGCGAGATTGGCTGTGGAGACTGGTTACTGGATATTGTGGGAGGGAGGATACCGCGATGGTAAATTAAATTTAACATTATCGCCACCATCAAGGCCATATAAAGATCCCTCAAAAAGAAAACCGTTAGAAGAGTTCCTGAAGTATCAGGGTAGATTCAGAGGCTTCGATGAAGAATCTCTCAAGAGATTAAGAAACTGGATAGATTATCAATGGAGCTTTATAGATAATCTAGCGGGAAAGTAAGCTTAACTTAATACTATACTGCATAATATTTTTCTATGCTAACCCTTATTTCTTTTTATTAAGAAATTCTGCATAAGATTTTCACTTTTGCAATGATGAATTCGGCCTTAAGCGAGATAATAATGAGCGTCGATGGGCAATCTGAGCTAATTACTTTTTTTCAGTGTTTAATAAGTTAAACACTCTCTTTCTTACTTCAGTTGAGCTACATAATCCATCGAAATCAAATTTTGGTAATCTAACAATCTCTAGATTTATTTTCTCTAAACGCGCTTTAGCTAATATATCTTCCTCATTAAAGAATTGATCATATCCAAGCGCAATTACATCTGGCTTGTATTCACGAATAATCTTAAAGAAGGAATCAGAATTTGTTATTTCATATCCCAGTACCGCCTTATCAACGGGCTTTAAATTAGACACAATCTCTAATCTCTCATTTTCGGAGAAAACAGCTGGTCTCCCCTTAATTTTTCTAACTGTACTATCTCTAGCCACAACAACGATAAGCTCGCTTGGTTCATAGATTCGCTTAGCAGCCCATAGAAACTTTATATGACCTAAATGAATTATATCGAACACACCACCTACCATTATTCGTTTCTTCTCTTTCATATCCTTCAGCCTCATGCTTATGATGGTTTATTCTCTAGCGTCACTATTATTTAGATCATGGTGAGTTATAGATGGTCAAGTATAAAAATCTAGTAAGCATTAAAATTTATTCCCGCATTTTGGATTAAATAGCAAGTAATGTTTTTTGTGATTAAGTTAATATTTATTTACCATATGTTGATTTTTATAAGTAATAATCTCATAATGAATAAGGGTGGACTAATTGAAAAAAGACGACAAGAAAAAGCAAATAGAGAGCAATGCAGATGAATTATGGAAAGAGCTTCAAAAAAAGCTACAAGAAGTTGCAGAAGAATACAAAAATCTGCGTGGCGAAATAGGCGATATCGATGCGTTCCTAAGAGAAGTTGTCAATAATGTCGTAGTGTTGTTACAGGAGATTCACGAATCCATATCAATCCTAGAAGAGAAGGTAGCAGCATTAGAGAGAGGATCATCATCTTTGCCTCACATGCAAGCGAGTACAGCAACACCTCAAGAGATCCAACCGCCAGTGCCCGTGCAGAGTAATAATACCCCATCACCAATTCAGGAAACTGTCAATAGAACTCAAGCTCAAGGACAGGTAAATGCTTCACAACCCGTACAACCAATTAGGCAGCCTCAGCCACAACAAATTCAGCAAGCTCCCCCTCCAGTTGTACCGCAACAACCAATTAGTGAAAAGCCTACACAGCCTACACCAGCGCAATCACAGAGGCCTCCTTCACCTGTCTCAGCGAGATTTGAGGTAATTTCTCAATTAAAGCAAGTGTTGGAGGAAAGAAGAAAGAGATTAAAGAGGCAGTGAGAGGTATTGCTAGATAAGAAACAGATACGTATGAAGCTTGAAATCTTTTTAAATAGTGTTGAACGAGAATTTACAGATATATACATAGCAGCTGTTGATGCGGCTAAAAATAAAAGGATCAAAAAGTACATTTTCAAACCAAGTGGGAAAACATTTTGGGTCGTTTTAGGCAAAGAAAAAAAAGAATATTTAGTTACAAACTGGATAAATAAAGGGAATGTGATCTATGCCTGCTCCTGCCCAGATTACTTATTCCGTGCAATGTTAAAAACGAAGAGTAAGAAAATAAACCGAAGAAATTTTTGTTATCACATCATTGCAAGAATCATTAGCGAGTTAAATGAATTAAAGAAGGAGTTAGGAGAAGACTTTAATGAAAGATTTCTACCTACAATACATGAATTAAAAGATGATTCCTTAAAAGATTTTCTTAAACGATTTATCTGATAAGATGTTGCGGTGTATTCTGATGAAAGAGAATATAGTAGAGATTCTTTCTTGTCCAGATTGTGGAGGGAAATTACGATTAATTAAATACACTACTAAAAGCATGATCATAAATGGAGAGAGAAAAGAAGAAATTTGGGAAGGGATACTGAAATGTGATAAATGCGGCAGATATTTCCCTATCATACAGGGTGTTCTCTGGATATATCCAAAAAAATTAATGAGAAGAGACATAATGAATAAATTAATTAGGGAAGAGCAGTAATAGCTTAAAACTCGTATTTTTCTCCAGGATTTAGGATAACAATCTTAGTTGTTAAGCCCTTTTTCTTAACTAAATCTGATAACTCTGATGGATCTGCAGTTATTACTGGAAAAGTATTGTAATGCATCGGAATAGCGACATCGGGCTTCAGTAATTCAATTGCTTTAGCAGCTTCATAGACACCCATTGTGAAGTGACCACCAATCGGTAATAATGCTATCGAGGGTGAATAAAGCTCTCTAATTAGCGCCATATCACCAAAAACCGCTGTATCTCCAGCGTGATATATAGTTGTCTCTTTTCCCTTAATTACAACTCCAGTGGGTAATCCTGAGTGAAACGCTGGGACGATGTATGCGGTTAAACCATCTAGCTTAATTGGTCCGCCCATATTGGCTCCAATAACCTTCTCTACACCAGCATCCTGAGCCTTCATTGCTATTTCATAAATACTAACAAATGTAGCACCAGTTTTTTTAGCTATATCAATACTTTCCCCTAGGTGATCCCCATGTTCATGGGTCACAAATACGTAATCTGCCTTGGTTATGTCTTCTAACTTAATTGGAGATTTCGGGTTAGATATCCATGGATCTATATAAATAATTCTATCATCTAATCTTAACTCAAACGCAGCGTGTCCTAGCCACTTTAAGTAACCCATAATTTCTCCACCTCATCATCAATGCATCATTTTATTTACAGTTTTTGTGGGTAATTAATATCAATAGTATAAGTCTAAAATAAATGAAAAGTTTAATCTATATCACTTAATAAAGTAATAAGGGTCTTAGTTTAAGTTGGAGGAAATCACATTGGAGTTTACTATAAGATGTCCTAACTGTAAATCTAATGTTCCCATCGGTTATCCCGTTTGTCCTTACTGCGGATATGATCTCAGAGCCGTTATTAGGTTACGAGCTCGCAGAGAATTAACGAAGTGGGATATATTAACGCGTGTTAAGAAGGCTTTAGTATCGCCATGGAAGATATTTAATGATATAATGATAGCACCGGATTCTGTAGGGCCTCTCGTAATAATATTCATTTTTTCTGTTTTTTCGGCGCTAAGGATTATCATTTTATTAGGTCGAGAATTTCCTTTGGACATTTTATACGCGATATTTAGAGTGGATCTGCTGATACTACTATCAATAATAGCTGGGTTGTTTCTATATTTTGTTTCATGGATCTTTATTTCGATTTACTTTAATTTTGTAATTAAATTACTTGGTTCAAAACCGGATAGTTCACTTACTAGATCGCTAACTGGGTATTCAGCTGGTATTCTCTTTATACCATTACTTGTCTCATCCGTAATCATTTTAACTGTTCCTAATACAAGTAGCATAGAAGCGTTATCTTACGTTTCAGCGTTATCTAGAGCGATTCTATTTGTAGGAACATTAATCTATTTACTTTTGCTTAGTGATGGCTTATCTAAGGCATACTCCATAAATAAGATACTCGTTTTTCTTCTTTCTATTCCTATACCCCTAGTCGTCTTTCTAGTGTTCTAGATCCTAAATATTTTCCTGGCATTTTTAGAGGTGGCATCGAGTACTATAGATACATCTATTTTCTTTATTTTAGCTATTTCACGCGCTGTATGGAGAATACTCCATGGGAAATTGAGTTCTCTGTTAGAAAGTGATAAGGCTGGAGAATCGCTTTCAAGTAATATGTTATCTATGGGTATTGCTTTGACTAGCTTTTGTTTTTGTTTACTGTAAAGTATGGTTGGAGGTATACTAAAATAATAATTGGCTTCAACAGCTTTTAATGCGTATTTTACTTTCCCTGAAAAACTATGCAATACGACTTTCTCGGCATTTTCTTTTATTAAGAGTTCAACAGCATACTTTCCAGCGCTTCTAGAATGAATCACTAATGGTAGATTCATTTCTTTTGCTAGATTTATAAATACAAGAAATTTCTTAATTTGACGTGCTCTAGCTTCTTCAGAATTATATGGTGGTGTGTAATCTAAACCTACTTCCCCAATTCCCACAATATCTGTTCTATGCATCTCAATGAAATCTACGACTGGTTCGATGGGTTCGTTCAATAAGGGATGTGAACCAAGTGTAATAAATATCCATTTAGAAAATTGCTCTCTAAGCTTTAATGCTCTAAATCTCTCTCGCCAAGTTAGTGGAGATGTTATAAGTCTGATTTTATCTTTAATTACTCGATCTATTATAGTGAATCTTTCATCTTCACTGAATGCGTCAGAATCTATATGACAATGAACATCTACTAGAGAATTATTCAATAATGGTTCATGAAGATCTTTTGGTAACATCTTATGACCCTGCCTAGCAAAATGTTTCAAGGTTGCAAAACAAGTCTCTGTACCTTAGATATCTAAAGTAACTAAGTAACTATTTCTGAAAAATTCGTATTTACAGTAATGGTTAAAATGCACTGGTTCGTTCAAAAATGTAGAGATTAATTATTGCTTTGTAGCCTGCACTATTTCTTCTGTTATAGTTTTAAACTTTTTATGAATCATCTTAACACGGTCTTCAGTATCAGCTTCAGAGGTTATTCGTATAAGTGGTTCCGTATTACTTGGTCTTATAAGAACTGATCCATGTTCTAGATATACTTTAACACCATCTATCGTACTTACATCACTATACTCGTGAGTTAATTTCTCCTTAAGCTTCTCTACGATATCCCACTTTAATTTATCGGGAACTCTTATGCTTTCTCTAATTACATGGAATTCTCCAATATCATCAACAATTTCTGAAAGTCTTTTTGATTTACTAGATATGATCGAAGCTAAAACATATGAAGTCAAGATAGCATCATCATAGTAGAAGCCGTAAAGAGGCATGAAGAAATGATAACTACTCTCAACTCCTATCTTAGCGTTATATTTCTTAGCAGTTTGGGAAACAAAAACGTCCCCAACTCGACTTTCAACAGTCTTTATACCTATTTCTTCTAGATGCTTCCTGAGAATAGATGAGCACTCAGCATTGTATACTACGACATCCCCCGACTTTAATAATTCCTTTGACAAGATGATACCAATGATTTCGGGGGGGACTCTTCTTCCCTTATCATCTATAATTACTGCTCTATCTGCATCGCCATCAAACGCTATTCCTAAATCAGCTTTGAGAGAAGTGATATACGACTGTAAATACTCTAAATTAGAGTGCACTGGGTCTGCTGATCCAATGGGGAAGAATCCATCGACTTGAGAGTTTAGAGTTTTAACATCATGTTTGTTTCTATATATATGTGGAATGAAGATACCGCCTATTCCATTTAAAGTATCAATTATGACGCGTAGAGATTTTTCTGGTTGTGGTTCTAAACTCAAAATGAATTCAAGATACCGATTTAAGACTTGTTCTCTATCAATAATAGATAATGCTCCCACCTTATCCCAGCAGGCCCACTTTATATCGCCCTTAAAGAATCTTTCTTTTATCTCTCTATTTTCTTCTGCAAATCCGGTGCCATCATGCCATCTGAAACGGACTCCATTCCATTCTGGAGGGTTATGTGAGGCTGTTACGTACGCTCCTCCAGATATCTCCTTATGTGTCCATACAAAGAAACCGAATATAGGTAAAGGAATTGATGATATTAATTCAACATTGGATCCCGCTCCAGTTATTCCTGTTGCGACTGCTAGACTTAATATCTTTGTGGTTGTTCTTCCGTCTCCAGAGACACCAATAGTTCTGCCGCCGTTTTTTTCGTAGAGTAGATTGGCAAAAATTGCTGACGCTTTACTAATAATATCTGGAAAAAGATCTACTCCATAAACGCCTCGTATATCATATGCTCTAAATATATGTTCGATATCATCGCTATAATTATTCACCATACTAGGCGCACCTATAAATGTTTTTAAATGGATAGTAGTATCAGAGATCTAAACAAGATGTTCTCGAAAAATACGTAATAAAAAACTTCAAGATGAGAAAGTATGGGTAGAATAATAGTCCTAAGACTTGGGCATAGGAAAAATAGAGATAAACGAATTACAACCCATGTAGGGTTAGTAGCTAGAGCTTTCGGAGCTAATGGAATAATACTATCTGGTGAATGGGATGAAGATGTGATTAAATCGCTGAAAGAGGTCTGTGATAAATGGGGTTATAGAGATTTTGAGATACATTATGTCCAGGATTGGTTAGAAGCCATGATTAGTTTTAAGCAAAAAGGCTGGTTACTAGTGCATTTAACTATGTATGGGGTCAATATTCAGTATTATCTAGAAGAGATTAAGCGCTTATTGGTTATAGAGAATAAGAATCTACTAATAATTGTTGGGGCGGAGAAGGTTCCCAAAAAGGTTTATGAAATCGCGCATTTTAATATAGCCATTGGAAATCAACCTCATAGTGAGGTAGCTGCTTTAGCAGTTTTCTTAGATAGGTTATTTAATGGGCGAGAGTTATTGAGTTATTTTAGGGATGCAAAAATTCAAATAGTTCCCGCTAAGAATAGTAAAAAAGTTATAACGAGAACAAACACATGATTCTTATAAAAGGAGGTGAAAAGTTTCAAATACAAGTTGATAACGTCTGCGCTCCCATATGCAAATGGCCGCCTTCATATAGGTCATATAAGAAGTACTTATCTCCCAGCTGATATTCATACTAGATATCTAAAGAACAAAGGAGATAAAGCGTTTCATGTTTCTGGAACTGATGAACATGGTACTCCCATTCTAGCGAGCGCTATTAAAAGCAAAAAAGATCCGAAAGATATCGTTGACTTCTATCATGAATTAATCAAAAGTTCTCTTGAGAAGGCTTTGATTCACTTTGATATTTTCTCTAGAACAACTAAAAAGCATCATTATGAATTAACACAAAAATTCTATAATACGGCTCGAAAAGAGGGCTATATCTATTATAAGGAAGTACCCATATTGTATTGTGAGAAAGATAAAATTTCTTTACCAGATAGACTAGTTATAGGGAATTGTCCGTATTGCGGAGCTCCAAACCAGTATGGGGATCACTGCGAGGTATGTGGAAGAACATATAATGCGTTCCAATTAAAAAATCCAAGATGCGCAATTTGTGGTTCAGAACCAGTAATAAAGCATAGCAAGCATGCATTCTTTGAATTAAGCAAGCTCAGTGATAAGTTAGAGAAATGGGTTAAAAATGAAGTAAAGCTAACTAGAGGTGTGAAAGAACATGTGTTACATTGGATTAGAGAGGGCTTACAAGATTGGGATATAACAAGAGACATTAATTGGGGAGTCCCAGTTCCAGATCTTCCAGATCAGGTATTTTACGTCTGGTGGGATGCTCCTATCGGTTATGTATCTTTTACAAAAGAGCTATTTGATAAACTTGGATTAGATTGGAGAGAGGTCTGGATTGAGAATAATGCCTACATAATCCACTACATAGGGAAAGACATAATATATCATCACGTTCTATTTTGGCCTGCGATGTTAATGGTAAATGGTTTTTCTCTGCCAAAGC
>JALWRR010000184.1:0-9603 GCA_026993975.1 Promethearchaeati archaeon
AGCTAATGGGTGGTTCTTATAATTATTTACTAATTTAGTCAATTGATTTTTTTCATTGATAAGAATAGAGATGATTTCATTGAGTTTAGGATAAAGTTCCTCCATTTTTTGTCTAAATTCGTTCAGTGTTATTTCTGAATTCAGTACTCTTTCTCTATTACTAATAAAGTAGCTAACGATCTTAGAAGTTAAGTTAATTATTCTATAGTATTTTGGAGATATCTCTTTCATCTGATTTATTATCTTGGTTTTTTCTTCCTGTAAATTATCTAATCTTTCCGTCAGAATATTAATGTATTCATTTATTTCTTCTAATTGTTGCACTGTAAGCTTTTTTCTGGCCTCATATAGTAATGTGTTTATGTAGTCTATCTCTTTATCTATGTTCTCTAACTGGCCTTTAAGCTGTAAGAAATGTATTATGTTATCAAATTCGTTTTTAGTTTCCATGTCTTAAAATCTCCATGAAATTTTATTGGAGAGCGATACATAGAACTTCTAATAAAAGTATATTAATAAAATTATCTTAAACATAATAATATCTGAGGGACTTTTTAGATTTGTACTGTTCCCAAAATTAACTTCGTTAATTTTTAAGTAATTTTTGCATCATATATAGTTATTTTAGTACTGGTCAATTAGTAAACGTATCGTGAGTATCGCCTATCAGGAAAAAGCAAATTTATTGATAATTTGGTGTTCGAAAGGATGAGCTTGGATGATCTAAGTGCCTTAGAAGAGAAAATTAAGCAGTTAGGTGGTAGTGTAAAACTTATAGAGTATGGGAGTTATCTTATTGATGGTGTCTTGTTTAGGGTTAAGACACAGGACGCTAGAAGATGGATAGAGAATTTTCTAAGAAAGTATTCCGAGATTTTCCCAATGAATGTGTTTATTAGGATGAATCCTTATAGAACTTTAAAGATATTATGGATGATTCATTTAAGAATAGCTTTAAGAGGTAGATCGCTTTCGAATTTTCTGGAATTAACAGAGCTAGCTGATGAATTAGATGAATCGGATCGAAAAACAAAGTTCATAGAAAAGGGGGTCAGAGTTATTCCTCTGGCTCCAGCGTGGTTGCCGAGAAATAGAGTACTAATTGATTTCATACTAGAGTATGTCTCTGGCAAGATAAATGATGATATGGCGAAGAAGATATTCTATAGCGCATTCTTGAAATTATTTGAAAGAAAAAGTATAATTCAAGTGAAAGAGATATCGAAATGGGAACCTCTTGAAGACTCGTCGTGCGTAGAGTAAAAAATCTTGTCATCATCTTTTTTGAGGCTTAAATGCATGAATGAAATTGAATACGCAATCCTAAACAATAAACTTAATTGTAATTGTGAGAGATTACGTGCGGGTGTTGATGATGTGGGAAGGGGGACGGTTATTGATCCTATGGTGATGGCTCTAGTAGAAGCTGATGAAAGGGATTTCCCTATACTACAGAAGTTAGGAATCAGGGATTCAAAGAAATTGACACCATCAAAGAGAAATGAGATTTATCACGAAATCATGAAATTGAAGAATAGAATACTAATCGCTAAGGTTCCTCCACGCATTATAGATGAATGGGTGCTGGGAGGCGCGGGACTAAATGCGTTGGAAGCGTATCTAATATCTCAATTAATCAATAAATACAATGTTTGTTCAGATATAATCTTTCTCGATGCGCCTTCAAACGCTAAAAGTTTCAAGAATTATCTAGTTAAATATGGTGTTAATGGAAAAAAATTAGTGGCGGATGTTCATGCGGAAGAGAAATGGATAGTTGTAGCTGCTGCATCTATTATTGCGAAAGTGACTCGAGATCGCGAGATTGACAAAATAAGAAATATGGTTGGTTTTGATATAGGAAGTGGATATCCTAGTGATCCTAAAACACAAGAAGTACTTGAAATTATGATTCGTGAGTACCCGCAATTTGTGAGGAAATCATGGAAAACTGCAAGAAAGATTATTGAGAAAAATAAGAATGTGTCATTAAGTAATTTATTACGAAGAGGTTAGGTATATTACTTTTGTTTGAGCAATTTAACTCCACTCATATTTATGCTAGATATGAAGTAGCGATATCCTACTGTATTTAGTTTTTTCTTTATTTCTTTAATCGCTTCACTTCTGATAATCCCTAATACGAATCCACCAATACCAGCCCCAGTTAATTTTGATCCAAGCGCACCATTGTTGCGCAAGAAATGAACTATTTCTTCTATTTTGCTAGAGCTTACACCTAGTGATGATAACAATCCATGATTAATATTCATCAAAGTGCCAAGTTTTTCTATATCAGCATCTTCACCTTTTCTCAATTCTCGCCATGCCTCTTCTGCGATCTTTCCAATACTAGCCATGATATTATCAATAATGCTATATTTCGCTCTAAGATCAGAAACCATCATGACTGCTTTTTTAGTATTCTTGGGAATCATTGTGTCAACAAGTATTAAATTAAGAGGTGTCATCTGGCTTAATTGTTCTATCTTTGGTGGTGGTCCCTTTATATACTTTAATATTCCCCCGTAAACAGCAATTGTATTATCAATGCCGCTAGGTTTACCATGCGAAATCTTCTCAGCTTCGAATGCATACTTGTTAATTAAATCCTTATCATAATGAACATCCAAGTACTTAAGCAGCGCTAATGTAAATGAAACAGATGTACCTGCAGATGTACCGAGACCACATGCTGGGGGAGCATCACTGAAAATTTCTGCGTAAATGCCAGCTTTATGAAGCTTCACATCAAAATCTCGCTCAATGGATTTTATTACTCCTTCAACAACTGGTTTTAATTCCTTTGGTACTGGTTCGCCATATCGCCACTCTAAGTTATATTCACGTGACTTGATGATTAAAGTTGGTTCAGTTATTTTTCGTATTTTAGTGTAAACATAGATATCTAATGCACTAGCGATAGCTGGGTATCCATAGACTACAGCATGTTCTCCAAAGAGAATAGTTTTCATGGGCGCAGACGTAATCAACATTTACTTTTCGCCAAAATTATCTGTGTAGGATTCTAATCCTAAATAATTCTTTTAGAGATTATTAAACAATTTATTTAACATATAACGTCCCTAGGTTTTTATTATTATCTCAGGAAAGATAGTGCTATTCTTTCTAAAAGGATTTTAACGAGATTTTCTTTAAATGGTGCATTGTGTCGAGAAACTGATTCTATCTCTTTTTCATTAACATTATAAACATGGATTATAGATTCTATATCTGGCTGGCATTTATCTTGACTAACCATACTAATATGGGACATCTTAATTAAATATTCTTTTAGCATCTTGGTGGCATTTTCATGATGTAAAACTGTATTGAAGAAAGCAACTAAGCAAAAGTTATTATCTTTGATCTGTTCTATTTTTTTGAATGCATCTTTGATCTGGCTTTCTCCAAGAAACCGTAATAAGAATTGTATATTAATTTTCTTAGCTTTTTGTTGATTTTGCATAAAATCCCTTATTGTGAGGTTTGCTGCAGAAGCAATTTGTTTTAAATCTAAGATCAATTTGCAAGGAATTATTGCTATCCAAATACCTTTTTGTTCAAGTGATCTAATAGTTTCTTCTAGCTCTTTCAAGTATAACGGATCAGAGATCGATACAAAAACATGAAGATACTTAAATATCTCTATTTTGATCCCCGTAGAGAATATCCATGTATTATCCAAGATATATCCTAAAGTTACTGTTATTTAAATAATATTCTTACAGAAAAAGAACTGATTTCATTTTAATAGGTGGTAATATATGGGTATGAAACTCATAACTGTTCATATTCCTGAAAAATTTCTTGAAGCGCTAGACGAATTAGTAGCTGAAGGCAGGTATCCAAATAGAAGCGAGATAATACGTATTGCGATAAGGGATTTTCTGAGAGAAGAATTATGGAGAAGAAAGAACGAAGTTAAGCAATTAGTAATAGCATAGATGAATTCTGGTATAGCAATTTTCCCTAGCTTTTTATTATACTTACATTCTTGTTTTTTGAAGATTGGTGCGGGGGGCGGGACTCGAACCCGCGTAGGCCTGCGCCACCAGGGCCTGAGCCTGGCCCCTTTGACCGCTCGGGAACCCCCGCTCTGCTAGTGTTATCTAGTTAGTATTTGATTTTTCCGATATTTTATTTCTTATTATTCATGATGTGAGGGTACATTAAAAAATCCTAATATAAGCAAGTGGAATTAAGATTCTTAAGACTATTGTTGTGAGTTGAGTAAATTTGTCTAATGTAACAGATTATTCCGCGGTTCTCGAAAAAATAATTTTAGATGCATTTCTTTTAACACTATTAATCTATTATATCTTTATCTGGAGATACATTGTATCATTGACCGAAATTCCAGCTATAACGGTTTATAGATATCTAGCAATTCTCTTTCCAATCATAATGTATCTGCCCTGGCTTATAGTGATCCTATATAATTATGATACCTTTATTTATGGAATGCAATTATTTAGGTACAGAATAAGGATGCTTTCTATAGTTCATAAAGCGTTTTACGCAATTCTCTCATTGTTCATACTATTCGTTATTATTATTCCTCTTATAACGCCGTTAATTATGATTGCTATAGCTTTTTATCTTCCTTATTTAATCGCAGTTAAATTAAAATCCTTTGTAACTAGAAGTTTTATCGTTATATCCATATATATTATTCTATTCTTGACATTGCTTCTCGGAATATTACTTATGCTTGTACCATTCTATACAATCTTTTTAAGAGATGTTCTTAATCACTCACTAAACGTAATCGAAATGTACCTATCGTTAATCTTTGGTATTTCAATTTGCCTCGGTGCAAGTGCGGGTGTTGGTAGCTTTATAAAATTAATTTATGAGGGAGCAAGAGAATATGATAAATCAGTAAATATTCCGCAGAAAAAAATCAATGCCTTAGAAGTCATACTGGCAATGATCTTTAGTGCAACGTACATATTTAGAGAATCTTTCTTAGCAATTGCGAGTGTTCTCTTAATGTTATCGCCAATAGTAACTTTGATAAAACGTGCTAGAGGACTTGGTGTTTCAGAAAAAACAGTTGATTTTGTTTCGGGGTTAATATTCATAGTATTTGCGCTTACAAGTTTGCTCATGTCAATAGAAAAATATAGCATGTTAATAAATCTAGTGATTGAATCGCACATAAAATTAATAGCGATAATTATAGCTTCCATAATGTTTTTAGGTATATTTATCGCTTCAGTAATCGATTCGTCGAGGAAAAATTATGAATTTAGATGAATTAAACAATTGGGTCGCTGCAGGTAAATTAGCAAAACGGATTTTAGAAAAGGCTGCTAAATTAGTCAAACCTGGTGAGAAAGTCATAAACATATGCGAATTTATAGAAGAAGAAATAATGAGAAATAGTGCTAAGCCCGCTTTTCCAGCAAATGTATCGATAAATAATATTGCAGCGCATTATACATCACCGCCAGCGGATGAATCAAGAATACCCAGCAAAGCGCTGGTCAAACTAGATATGGGAGTAAACTTAAATGGAGCTTTATCTGATACTGCAGTTACAATAAATGTAGGTGGCGGTAAAGCTTTATCTAGGATCATTAAAGCTAATAAACAAGTTTTGGAGAATGTGATAGAGATAATAAAAGATGGCGTAAAAATAAAGGATATTAGTAGGGTAATATGGAATACTAGTCATGAGTTTGGTTATGGAGTTCTTGTTGACCTTGGTGGTCATGAATTGAGAAGAGGCATATTGCATGCTGGTTTATTTATTCCTAATCATCCTAGAATGATAGGTAGAGCTAACAAGAAGCTGAGGGAGGGTACTATAATAGCAGTGGAGCCATTCCTCGTCTTAAACAGTAATGATAGTTTTACTGAGCCGCTAATAAATAAGCGATACATCTATTCTATAGGGAAAAGCGTTAATAAAAATATACTAAGTACGAACAAGATATTGAAAGCTATTTACACAAGATATGGAATGCTTCCATTTGCTTTAAGATGGTTCTATAAGCTATTTTCTAAGGGAAGAAAAAGATCTAAAGAAATTGATAATTTGTTGCGTACATTTGAAAAAAGAAAATGGATAGTGAGTTATCCCGTTTTAGTTGATCATAAAGGTTATTGGATATCACAATTTGAGCACACCATATTAGTTAAAAAAAGTTCAGCTGAGGTTCTAACAGAGTAAGAAATAGGTGAGTTGATTGAGGACTATTGCTAACGGGCTTAATGTTTTGATTAATTCGTTGAATAAGCTTTTTGGTGAAAAACAAATTTATTTATTTTCTAGAGAATCTAGAAGCTTTATTAATTTATTTAAGAAGAAGAATAAATTAAAAATTGTTAAAAATGATTATGAGCTTTTTAGTATAATTAGTAAAGTTAGTAAAAATAGAAGAATAGCCCTAATAATAGGGTCGAAGGATTTAGTGGATTTGAAAGAGAAATATGGGCTTAATAATTTATTGGTGTTATTTCGTGGAGTAATCATTATTTCGATTGGTAATGATTGCTTCTTAAACGCTTTTTCAGATATCCTTAATAACAATGGAGTTATTATGGTGCCTAGTTTTCTATTTGAGATACCAATTAGTTTGGAAATAGCTAAACTTATTCTAGAGTCTAGTAGAGATTCATTACAAGTCATCTTTATTTCTCTAAGCACGGTTCTACTTAATTTATATGAAGAAGTTGAATTAGAGCAGTTGGAGCTAGATATTAACAGTGGCTTAAGCAATAATAAAATCTTAAGTTTTAAAAACAATGGTTTAAATTTCGTGCTTGAAAATAATTCACGTTACGTAATATTATCCACGGGATTTGCTTATAGAACTATTCTCTCATACTTGTTTGAAAGAAATAAACTCTCTAGTTTTTCATTAATTAAACTCGGTGTTCTTTCACAAGAAAGTATAAGGGAAGTACTAGAGTTAATTAGAGATAAGGATTACATTATTGTTCTTAATGAGCTTGATTTCTTAAAGACTAGAATTGAAAAACAAGTTCTAGAATCGTTTTATAAAGGGGAATTGAATCGAATTCCTATCATGATATCCGATAGAGATCTAAACCTAATACCTGATAACGATGTATTAATAGCAATAGAAGAGTTAATAAATAACATTGATTACGCTTCCAAATTATGGGAAACTTTTACATACAATGATTACAGAGTAGTGTATCCTATTGAGCCTTCATTAATTGCGCTCACTTTCTTTATAAAGGCGCTAAGCGTGAACCGAAATTTCATGCTCATGATGCCATCTAAATTATCTAGGATAATAGAGGTTCCCAGTAAAATATCAGTGGTGTTGTTCAAGAGGTTGGTTGATTTAGTTCCGGTTCTTTTTTCTATAGAGAAAAGTAAAGATACATTAATTGTACTCGTTTTGCTGAATGATCTTATACCTGATTCATCAATTGATTTTGATTTTTTCAATGGTCTCATTGACTTAGTATTATTTATCAAGATCAGGAGTAATGAACCTAGTACAATTGAAAAGCTAATAAAAGCATCTAAAAGAGAGTTCATTAGTATAAAGAATCCATCAGATTTGAAATATCTAATAAACAAAATGAACAATAGTGATGTATTGCTTAGAAAATCTGTAATTTCTATTGAGCTGAAAGATGATTATCGTGGCGACATAGCCAAGATTTACATAAATGAGGATAAATGCGTTAAGTGTGATGACTGCATGATTTATACACGCTGTCCGGCGTTAACTAAGAAAGTTAATGGTTTGATCTTCATAGATTCAATTATGTGTAGTAGATGTGGCTTATGTTCTTTTGCATGTAGATATGATGCTATAAATATTATCAAATCGAGATGAATCAGATGCAATTCAACTATGTTATTATTGGGATCGAGAGTCAGGGGGTTAAAGAATTTGTAAATCTACTTATAGATCTATTATATTTCAATGGGGTAAAAGTGAGTGGTGCTGTTTTATCTTCAAGAACATCAGAGTTAGGATTGGGATTAGAGATTGGATTTGTACGCACGGGCGAGGGGATTGTATCTCCAATTATAAATGAAAAAAATGCTGATGCAATATTTGTTCTCGATGGTAATCTACTTAGCGTTGGAACTAAATACGTTAAATCAGACCACGGTATTGTATTAACTACTTCATACTTCCATAATATAAGTAAGTCTACAGGAATAGTTTTTCATGATGTTCTCAGAAAAACACCTGAAAATGCACCTAACATATATGTTATCGAAATAGTTGATCTAATGAATAATCTGAATTTACTAGATACCGATGAATTTAAAAAATGGACAGTGTTTTTCTGTTTAATAAGTATGGCGGTAAAATTAGGCATTATTCCGATAAAGCTAGACTCTTATCTTGCGTCATTGCAATCAATACTTAATGATGAAGACTTAATAAGACTTAATAAAAAAGTTTTATCGGAAATTCATAAATATGTCTGGAAAGTAGAGGGATGAAAATGAGGCACTCAAGTGGTTTAAGAGCAGGGACAAGGCAAGTATTGAAAAAGAAACCTAGGCAAAGAGGAATGTTTCCACTCAGTAAAATAATGTATCAATATAGAATTGGCGAAAAAATAATAATAGATATTGAACCAAGTGTTCATAAAGGAATGCCTCATCCACGATTTAACGGCAGGATTGGGGAGGTCATAGGGAGACAAGGTCGCGCTTATATTGTTAAAATTAAAGACGGAAAAAAGTTTAAGCAAATAATAGCTAGAGCGGAGCATTTAAGGCCACTTAATGGATTTCAATAAGTGAATGAAATGGATGAGATTAATTTTGAGGATTTAATTGATGCAAAAATACGCAGAATTGACAGTGTAATAGATTTCTTAAAGTATCTTCTTAAAGCCCAGAGTGAAGAAGTTCCCGTTAAAAGAATAAAATCAGATTTTTTTAATGCTGAGATAAGAGTATACCCTATTGGAAAGAATTTGGTCAAAGCGGTAATACGAATAGAGCCTACGGAGAACATACCAACTGATTTGCTTTCACTACTATATTTATCTGAACTTGGAGTGCAGGATGAGGAGATGCGGTTTAAGATTGCTGCGGAAGGGAGTTATAAAAAGATGTCTGTGGGTAATGTAATACATTTATCTGCAGTAATTAACAAGGATCTCTTAAAATCAGAACTTAAAAGAATTTTACTGAAAATTAAGAGAGCGTTCATAGCTCTAAATAATGATGAGTTGCGGGCGAGAATTATAGAAGAAAAAAAGAAGCTGGAGGATATGCTTAGTGCACCTGAAAAAAATAAGCGAGAGATTCTTATTTCGCTAATGAGATTAAATGAATTATTATTATATGAGGCGCCAGTAACTGAAATATAATAATCTAGATTTTTTAATCTTTATAGCTATATAGTGAGGATAAAGAAATTATTTATAAATGTGTTGTGAAATGAATCCGAGACGTGTTAGAACACAGAATATATGCTTTTTCTCTGTTCTTGTAGATGGTAAGGGAGAAGACAATCATGAAATATTAAGAGATATATTGGATAAGCTTGGTTTTTCGCTTATATTAACAGATAAACTTGCCGATCTAAATACGAATAGATGCAAAGTCCTAATAATAAAATCAAATAATAACTTTAAACT
>JALWRR010000184.1:9613-11874 GCA_026993975.1 Promethearchaeati archaeon
CTTCTATCCTCAGAGATAAAAATGATTATAGATTACTTAGTGGGAGGCGGAAATCTACTAATACTCCTAGATCCTATTCTCGAATGTTCATTAAGATCCAATGTTATAGAACTGACTAATGTTCTAGGCATATACCCAAGATGCTCTCCTCTAAAGGGTAGCAAGGGTAATTTAATAAAAATAATACGTTCAGACGAATTTAAATCAGATATCATGTCTAGCGAGAATGAATTGTTTTACCCAAGGGGGTCCTCTCTCATAGTAAAGAAGCGTCCTTTTACTAAAAGTCTTTTACGAGCGTATCTTAATGAAAAAGAAGCGAAACCCCCTATAGTAGTGTTTACTAAGTATGGTAATGGGAAAGCTATTGTGGCTGGATCAAGTGGATTGCTTTTAGATAGTGCCTTAAGAATAAAAAGTAATCTAAAATTAGCGCTTAGTATACTATCTATCATCCTAGGCATTGAAATTTCTCAAGATAAGATTCAGGAATTCTTAGGTATTATAAAGAGAGAAGAAGGAAAAAAGTTACCCACAGAGGAAGCAATGGAAGTCTTATCTAAGGAAGTTGAAATACCTAAACCAAAAATTGAGGAGCGAAAGGAAATGAAGCCCGTTGTGAAGGAAGAAACTAAGGAAGAAGCGCCTGTTAGGGAAGTTTTAGAGGGTCAATTAATGAATAAGATAACGAAGTTGGAGGATACAATAAGGGAATTAACTAATAAAATAGTGAATCTAGAAAACGTTGTTGATTTAATAAAAGATAGGGTAGAAGAAATTTATTCTATGCTTAAGCATCGCGATGAAGAAAGTCACTAAAAGATATAAAGAAAATTCAGGAATTTTTAAGAGTGAAATCAAGTCTAAGAATAACGTTAGTTAATATCTACATTAAATGGATGTGTGATCGTGAGGGCTTATAAGATGAGAAGAACTACTTTATCATTAGTAATCATGTTAATTGTCATAAATAGCATGTTTTATGTTAGCGCTAGCCAGGCAAGAGTGATCAAAACACCAGTTTCCAAAAGTATATCAGGTCCCTTTAATATAGAGGAAGAAGATAGTTTGAATGCGAGCAATGTTTCCTTAGTTAAAATTTTCCTAAAAAATGGCAGTATTATCAATTATACTAATGTAGATGACGCGATAAGGGATTTTTATAAAGCTATAATAAGCAATGGCTTTTCTCTTAGTGATATTTTGAATATTTCAGTAATGAGGTTTCAAGATTATCTTGCAGTGCTACAAAATGAGACCTATCTGAATCAAACAACATATGTGCCAGCATATAGATTATTTTTCTCTATTCTTACGAATCCCAGTACATATAACTATACAGGAACAATTATTCCAGTGAATGGTTATGAGTTTCTTTATAATACGTATGGGGGTAAGCTTACAAAATGCTTCATGTACGGTAGATTGAGTAGTTTAAGAATAATTGATGTATACGGTAATGAAATTACTATGGGAGATGCTAAGCTAGCTCTTATCTCATACATTAATGCGACGGATACTACTTTATCCAGTTCTGTGCTAGATGAGTTAAATAAAACAGTTGCTGAGAATTCTGATATTAAAGTAATCGTTATAGATATCGCTAATACGCTAAATAAATCAGCGCAATATGTTCAGATATACAATAAGATGTACTTCGCAAATGATTTTAATACTAGTATCGAATCTAATGTAAATGGGACTTTTAGTTCGTTTGGATTTATCGCTACTCCCGCATATGTTTATATTAAGAATGATTTGTACGTTGTTAGAAAAAGTATAGGTTATGAGAAAGCTAGTTTAATGAACCAATATATTAGGGTTCTAACTAAAAGCGATAATGGCTTATTCTCGTACATAATCAATGATGTGTCTGCAAGTAATTTAGTAGAAGGCGAAAAAGCAGACATTTACATTAAAGTTGGAGACGGATTTGGTAACGCAACATTAAGTGTAGATTATAGGATCCTTGATGAAAACAATAATACTCTAGATTCAGACACTGTTAATAAGGAAATACAATATAACGAATGGATAAATTTCAAAATAGATTTACCAAATAAATCGCGTACACTAATTTTGAGTGTATCTGTCTATAGCGATAATCTTCCCGGATCGCACATAGTCATATCATTCAAAGTTAAGGAAAGAGAGGAAAGAACGCATGAGGAGAGATTTCCGTGGGATTTAGTAACTGGTATAGTACTATTATTAATACTAATAATCGTGATAGGTAGCTATGCATATAGATATACTGAAGG
>JALWRR010000185.1 GCA_026993975.1 Promethearchaeati archaeon
AATAACACTGAACGAATTTAGACAAAAAATGGAGGAACTTTATCCTAAACTCAATGAAATCATCTCTATTCTTATCAATGAAAAAAATCAATTGACTAAATTAGTAAATAATTATAAGAACCACCCCTTAGCTAATGTTTTATTGCAGGAGATTGAGAAAATAGAGGAATATTTATCGATTGCGCTGAAAATCGAAAAAATATTAAACCCTAATATTAGCGAAATTAAAAATTCAGTCAATTTGCTAGGGATTTGGGTTAGAATTCAAGACATAGACGAAATAGGATTAGTAACCGACGTGGTTATGGAAAAAGAGAGTTTTAATTCCTTTTTGGAAGTTTCAAAGGAGAAGGAATTAGAGAGCTCTATATTGGAGGAATTACTAAATGAAGTATCAATAGAGCTAGGAATAAGCGATTTAGAAGAATTAATATCTAATATAAACAGGGATTTAGGAATATCTCTGCCAATTACAGCTTCTGTTTTAATTAGATATTTACGGAAAAATAACTTATCTATTAGGTCTTCACTAGCAAAGAAACTTATCCCTAAATACGAAAAAATTGGTTATGTTCCCATTAAAGTTGCAACTGAAAAACTCAGAGAGAAAAGAACACAAATTATTGATCTGAAGCCTATAGATCTAAATAAAGACCTTAATGCGTTCAAGGCCCCTTCACTTATAAAGATAAGTAATGATCTTATCTTCAAAAACATAAATATACTTGGTTACAAGTATACATTATTTAGACAAGCCACATTACCGAAATTAGGCTATAGTATTATATTACTATCGCGAGACGAAAAAAATGAACCATTACCTAATTATACTTTCTTAAAACGATTTCTCGAAATAATAGAAAGAATCCGTGCAAAATTATTCCAAGATTTTGGCATTGCTTTTGACGCAAATAAAGTTTCGCCAGAAGATATTACTTGGATTTCTAGATTACTCATAGTGAAGGCGTTATCAGAGGAGAGAAATATTACAGAGAGCAATGCTTTACGTCCGAATCACTTATTTTCTTTCTGTCTAAAATACGGTGTACCTATCTTTTATGAAGAAATACTCCAAAGCTATTTTAGTGCGATAGAGACAAGTAATGTAGCGTTCAGAAATGGAGGATTACGATTACGTGTTGAAAAACCTCCATACCCTATCTCTAAGTACATAAATCTTAGATACCTTGCACCATACCTTCCACATAATTGCGTGGATTTATTAGGTGTAACAATTAAAAGAGATAGCATGAAATTACATTGCTTCACTTATTTAGAGGATGAAACAATTCAATCGCTTATAAATAGCTTTAGAATACCATCTAAATTAGCGATAACGATAGAGAATGATCCAAAAAGACTATTAAGGGCAATGATTCTTTCGGGACGAATAAAGACTATAGAAGATTACTCTAGAGTGAAGAAAAAACTTAACATAATTATCGTTGATTACAGAGAGATAGAGGAAAAAATTGGTAAAAATTCGCGGGATATATTGCAAAGAACACTTCTAGAAAATTTTTAATTTATTTATTGAGCTGCGTTTGAATAATGTTAATCTCATTCTGTAATTGGTTTATTGCATCTTGAATTTTGATAAGGGATTGTCTCGCGTTATCTATAGATTCCCTTACTTGTTTCTCTCTTTCTTCTAGTTTACTAATTGCTTCTTCTATTTTCAGAGGTAAAACTACGCCCGCGCCGACATCTAGGTAAACTTCCCCGCTAACCTCAATCAGCCCATTTACGTATACACCTGCTCCTAGACTGATTAATCCTTCTAACTGCTCAGTTCTCGTTTTAGCGAGCTCTTTTAAGGCTTGTCTTGCCTTAATAATCTCTGATAATATGATGGTGTTTGTTTCGATAACCTGCTGATGGAGTGATGCAATATTTTGCAATTCAATTAATTGCTCTAATCTTAATTGTAATTCTAGCTGTAACCTATCAGGTTTCTTATCCGCACTCAAAATCATCCACCAAATTGTCTAATCTTCTGTATATATTACTGGTTTTTCAGCTAATGCTATCTTCCTAAGCTTAGAGCTCCTTACTTCAGAAGGATCAATCTCTTCAATGTTAAGTATATCTATTTCGTTTCTCTTTACTCCATGTCTCCCAAGCTCTGATAAAAATTTTTCTAGCGCCGCGTTTTTATTTATTGCTAAAACATCCCGTCTCACATTAATTTCTTTTTTAGCACGCCTATATCTAGCTTGAATCCTAAAGGCTTTTACGCTGATCAATGATCTCACCGCAACTAAATATTTTAACTGGTCATTTTTCCTTCTAGCTAGATGATTATTAATTCTTAATGTCTTAAAGGAATATGTTCATGGATTCCCTATAAATTATTATGCTTTTAAAAAAAATCACTCGGGCGTTAGGATAATTACTAGTATTAGTAATATAGTCACAGAGATTACTTGAGAAAAAACGAAGAGATCCGCGAATCGATTAATGAATAATTCATTACCTAATAATCCAGATAAACTCCAGATAAATATTAGATACTGAATAAGGATCACGATCAATGATGCAGTTAATGGAGCCTGTATCATATGCTTCTCTATCATTCTGCCTCGTAAATAATTAACAACAGCTACTCCGACAATAATCATCCCAAAAATCGTTACAAGTATACTTACCGCGATAATAAGCTCATTTTTGATTGCTATACCAGCGCTATATGCTAGGTAAGCTTGTGGTATTTGTGCAAGAATTGAAAAAAACGCAATAACCACTATATCCGATAAATTAATGTTATCCAAACTCAATCACCTAATTACTCAATTTCTCTTTCACTTTCTCCTCTCTTAGAGAGAGAGTTATTACTTCATCTGCAGCGTTTTTCAAAGCGACCGCGAAACCAGGCTCAAAACCCATTATAACTGCAATTGCGCCTTCACTTTTAATTTTTTGTAAAATTGATAAGCATCTTGTATCTCTACTACCGATTATTATGACATCTAATTCATTCTCTTTTAGCAATTTCATGACCTCAACCGCCATTGCTACGTGTATATCTCCTATAGTTACGATTCTGGGTTCAAAACCGCTATTAGATAAAGCCTTTATTAAAGTAGTTGGAGCATCTGGACTCAGGATGGCGATAGCCTTATTCACATGGCCGAATTTCTCTGCCCTTCTCCTTATTTCACTTAAAGACACTCTTTTACCACCTACCTTCCTGAGTAAGTTAGGTCCATCTATAACTATGCCAACCTCTCGTGAACTATGTCTAAATATTCTTTTAAAGTAATTTGATATTCTTGAAGGTAATAGTGATAAAATTGATTTTTCCTCAAATTCGCTAATTTCACTAGTTGATTCTTCCTCCTCTGACATTTATGATCACTAAAACAATAAGCTAATTTCCCCTAAAATGGAATACAATCTATATATCTTGTATTGTCTTTGTTAAGAATAATTTGTGAAGAAATAAAACTCATGCTGTTTTAGAATACTTAATTATTAGTATCTCTCTCAATGAATTCAATATACGTTTTCTACCATTAATATTTCTGAGCAATTCCCTTAGAGATAAGTTAGCCTCGCGCACGAACTCTGTTCTCTTCATTCCTCCACGCAAGAATCTATTTAAATCATCAAAGATTTTTCTTCTTACCAAATCTGTCTTCGTATCTAGCTCAGCTAGTTTATCTATTAGAGGAGCTATATCTGGATCCTCCTTAATCTTTTCGCTATAGTCATATACGATACTTTTCTTTTTCCTAAGGTCTTCTAATTTAGCAGCTAAGCTTTGAGCTACTCTTGCAACGGGTCTTTTATTTATTGCTTTTTCTTGGAATTCTGTGATAATCTCGTCTTCTATACTTAAATATTCCTCATAGTTCGCAATGAATTTAATGAGATTCTCACGCAAAACTCTATATTTCGGTGCTTCTTCAAAGGTAATAGCTAGCTTTCTCTTACCTATGATCCTAGCAGTTAGAACTATTGCCGCTATTAATATGAATAGATATTCAAATATGATAATGAAGGCATTAAATAAAACAAATGGATCTAAACTAAAGCTTAATTTTATTACTCTATTCATTGACGTACATATGTCTGAATATACGTAATCTGATTCTTCATAGCTTACAATTAGGAACGCTCCCTTTATATACCGGGTCTTCATGTATGATGGATTCTGCAATATGTTTCCATTATCCTCTATAGAAACCTTGTATACAGAGTTTATGACTAACTTAAAAACATTAATAGATGCATTTATTATCGGCATAGGAGGAATATTGAGATAAAATTTATCATTGTCTCTACGAATCGATGGTTCACCCTCTATGGGATAACTAATGGATATTTCGTAGGATTCACCGCCAATAAGAGGATTCCTAAAACTAACTCTTACAAAAGTGTAGTTTTCGAATTTACCTTGTTCTAGCGTTTTCTCTTCAACTACTTTTAATGAACCAAAATTATCTCTAGCTACTATCTTTTCCTCATCTATCTTTCCAGCTAAACCCAGTACAATACTTTCAGTTTTCCACTTACTATTTTCGATTGATGTGAATTTTTCTGGCGCAAAAGCCGTTATTCTTAATGTATCTGTAACTTTTACGTCTCCATTAGCAGTTATCTTAATATCTCTCTCAGCATAAAGCACTCTGAGAGGCAGTTGTATAGGATCCTTTAATCGATAGACATACGAGATTCTAACTAAATCAGAGACTTTAACTGTCTCGTTAAACGGCGCTAGATCTTTAGTTTTCCAAAAAACCTTTTTCCCTTGCACACCAAATCCTTCCTTAGGCGTCATCAAGGTATCTATTATTTCAGAATATAGAGGGGGCCATACTTGAGTTATAGACTGGTTTACGTGCAGAGGTATTAATATATCTCTCGTTATATTAAGATAAAACCTCAGCGTGTCTTCGTACTCCATAAATGATATAACGCCATCTAATTCAGCTAGGAGAGATATTTTATATGTCTCATCTTTTGAGATAACTCGATTTAATATAATTGCTAACGCGATATAACTGCTTGACTCCGCGTACAGTACTATGTGACTTTTAATAAATTGGTTTTTATCCAACCAAACGCTGGTAGCTCTTAGATTTATTAGCTTATAGAATAATGATTTCTCATAATAAATCAGGATAGAATTAAATTTCCTTTTATCAAGATTTCTTATCACTACTGTATCATTTAGACTTACTAGCGAAAATTCACTAATCTTAATTGACCTAGTTGTATTAACTATGAGTTTCTGATTATTAGATGGGAAAATTGGAGCAATCGTAGCGTTGTCGCTCATTGCATTATGTGCGTATTGAGAAACAGATGCATGAACCCTACGATAATTAGCGGTCAATAAATTTAATTGCGAGACAGACATAGCTAATATAGCTAGAATCAATAATACCTTGATAGTTCTCATCCGCTTCATTGACATCTTTACGAGCCCTCAACTGACAGCAATATATTTTTAAGCACTTAAAACACATGCTTCATTATTCTCCAAATACAGTTAAATAATTTATCTTTTGTTATAATCTTAATCTATACTGCTTTATTAATCTATTTTCAGGTTAGGTCCTCTTCCCTAAGAAAAATCTATAGAATAGAACTATTTATGCGTATAATAATGATGAAACAAGATAAAATTTATCATGCCTCCTTTGCTAAATGCCAATTTAGAAAGAAAAAAGTTCCTCAATTATTCTCTGAAAACACAATGCAATCGCTTAGTTAAAGATGCGGTGACACTAAAAATGCCTACTAATTTGCCAGCAGAGGCTCAACTAGCATGGCAAAAATACTTAGAAGCAAAGACAACTGAAGAAAAAATAAAAGCTTTAGAGGAATTCATTTCACTAGTGCCTAAGCATAAGGGAACTGAAAAACTCCTAATGCAAGCAAAAAAATCCCTTACAAAACTTAAACTCCAATTACTAAAAAAGAAAGAAATAAAAAAAGGCGCTGGAATACATCCAGCGTTTTCGATTCCAAAAGAAGAAGATGCACAAATTACTATATTTGGATTACCAGGAACAGGAAAAACAGCTCTTTTTAATTACTTAACTAATAATGATGCACCGATCGGTAAACCTACAACGGTACCAAATATAGGTATTTTTAGGTTTAGTGGAGCTTCTTTTCAGGTTATTGATTTGCCTCCTTTATTCTCAGATAATATAGATTCTACTCCAAATGGGAGATCTATCGTATCTTTAATGCGTAATAGCGACTTAATACTAATAGTGATTGATGCAACCCAGGATCTTAGCTGGCAAGTAGATACAATAAGGAGAATTCTAAAGAAATCTAGAATAATCTATAGTAAACCAAGACCGCCTATAAGATTTGAAAAATTAAGCCGGGGAGGAATACAGATCTACGGAGCACAATTCACAAACTTTGACCTAACAGAACTTAAAGAAATTATAAAGTCGCTAGGTATCCAGAACTGCATCCTAGAGATATATGGCCCAGTAGATGAAGAGGATATATTAAACGCATTAGATAAGAGAACTGTTTTCAAGAAAGCAATTGTAGCGGTAACTAAGGTTGATGCCATAAGTTTTGAGATTGATTTAGAGTACTTATCAAAAGAATTCCGTATTCCAATAATCCTGACATCAGCTTTTGAAAAAACGGGTGCTGTTGAAATAGGTAACGCGATCTTCTCTGCGCTGAATTTAATTAGAGTATGGACTAAAAAAGATGGAAAAATATCTGATCGCGCATTAATCCTGAAAAAGGGCAGTACTGTTAGAAATGCGGCAGAAAAAATACATAGTGATTTCGTCAAGAAGTTTAGATACGCTATAGTAGAGAGACAGAAAGGAAAAGTTAAGCGATTTAGAGTCGGATTAGATTTTGAATTAGAGGATAACGATATTCTGTACATAAATACCAGGGATTAAAAGTGATGCTAATGCCTAAGCGCAATTTTTATGATTTATATTTAGTACCAAATATAGATAAGGTAAAATCTTTCCTACAATTAGCTAGGTATCTAGGGTATAGCGGCGTAGGTATCCAACTCAATAATTACTCATTCGATATCTTAAAACATGTAATAGATCTATCTAAGCGCATTGGAATCAAAGTGCTCTTTAGAATAAATGAACCGAGATACATTGAGGAACTTGCAGCGCTATCTAATAGAATTGTTACCTCAATGATCGTTAAAAGTGAGAAAGAATTTCGTGAAGGAATCAAGTTAAGGAATATACGAATTCTAAGTTTTAATTCATTGGATTTTGCTAGGTTAATGACAAAGGAAAACCTAAATATTATAAAGCAGTATCCAGAAAAATTTATAGAAGTTACTATCGCTGATCTTATCAATGCGCAGAGAAAAGAGAGAGCATTTATTATTAGTCTTTTACATAAAAAGATTAAACTGATTAATAGCAAAAGCTTGCGCTTGATTATATCTTCTGGAGCCAAGAGTTTAAATGAATTATCAAGTCCAAGATGCGTTAGAAGTTTCTTAAGAATCTTAGGAGTAAAAGAAAACAGAATCTTAGAATCAATGTCCGATAACCCTAAAATCGTTTTTAAGTTACCTAGACGAATAATTATCAGTAGTGATTAAGATGGAATTAGCAATCATTTATAGTTCTGATTATGAGAAATTAAATTATGGGGCAGATCATCCGTTTAACAAGAATAGATTTATCAATTTCATTACCCTAGCCAGGAAAATCATACCAGATATCCCAATTATTGAACCACGTACCTATGACTTATCTCTACTCGAATTAGTGCATGATAAGCAGTATATCAATCATGTACGGCGTCTTAGCGATAAAGGGTATGGAGCTCTCTCGATAGATACGCCCGTATTTCCTGAAATCTTTGAGTGGGCTATTAAATATTGCTGGGGAAGCTTAACGGCTACTGATTTAATACTAGAGAAGAAATTTTATGTTGCTTTTAATCCTTGCGGTGGGTTACATCATGCAAAAAGGGGTTCTGATGGTGGATTCTGCGTTTTTAATGACGTAGCTCTAGCTGCTATGTATGCACGTGAAAAAGGAGAGAAAGTTGCTATAGTTGATGTTGATGGGCATGCTGGAGATGGAACCATGGAAATCCTCTATGACACAGATATATTAAAGATAAGTGTACATGAAGATCCAAGATTTCTTTATCCTGGGAATGGATTTATTCATCAGGTCGGCATAGAACGTGGATACGGATACACTATAAATATTCCGCTTCCACCACAAGCAACAGATGATATTCTTATTGAAGCATTTACTGAAATTATTATTCCAGCTCTTAAGAAGTTTAATCCATCAATCATAATTATGCAAGCTGGTGTAGATGGATATTATAAAGATCCTCTCACTCATCTAAGATATACCAGTTATGGCTATAGGAAAATATCCGATTTACTAAGAAGTCTTAATAAGCCTGTAGTAGTATTAGGTGGTGGAGGTTATAGTAAAGATCTACCGTTATTATGGCTAAACATAATTCTAACACTAGTTGGAAGATTTAATCATTATAAAGAAGTGTTAGAGATACAGTCTGAACCAAGTACATGCAAAGAAGCAACATGCACTAAAGCAAGAGAAATTTTCAGCACAATTAAAAATAATCATCTTTTTTCAGTAAACTAACCTTTTAAAATCTTTTTAGTATAGTTGAT
This sequence comes from Promethearchaeati archaeon, assembly GCA_026993975.1. GTDB lineage: Archaea > Asgardarchaeota > Njordarchaeia > Njordarchaeales > Njordarchaeaceae > Njordarchaeum. Next base: position 8,636 of record JALWRR010000185.1, read on the forward strand.
TCGAAAATGAATTTATTTATTTGATAATATATACCTTAGATCCTCCCAATATTTGACCTGGCAGACCCTTCTTAAAAATAGCTCTAACAGCATTCTTTCCATGACGCCTATAGATTCTACCTCTAAACTTCTTGTTTCTCCATACAACTTCAACAGTCCTACCTATTAAATTATCTACCCTTAATTTAGGAGGCAAATTATCAAACTTGATGATTAACTGTCGCATTCTTGGACTTTTATTCCCTATTCTAAAATTAACCACCACACCTTCTAACCCAATGATTTCCGATAAATCTACCGAAGCCATTTTAGTTCACCTCACTCTGCTTTTGTTTCTTTAATTAAAATTGCATTAACTACGCCATCTTGTCCAGGCCTACTTGTTACCTTTGCTTCACCCAGCTCGGTTAGTATTATAGCTCCCCTAGTTATAACTTGCTTTCTCTTAAACTCTCTATTCGCCTTATTTTCCGATACTGATAAAATTCGAACCTTCTTAAATTCCCCTGTATCTGGTAACAACACGTTCGCATATTTAGCGTAATATAATTTAATCTTTATTCCCCCGCCTCTAACACGTATCTTCTTTCTTACATCACTCTCTGCTTCCGATGCCACCTTCGTCTCTGTTGGGAATCTCCCAAAATGTCTCTTCTTTTTTTGACTGAAAGGCTTTTTCCTACCACCCGTAGGCTTTCTCTTTACAGGCTTATGATACAGCACCATTAAAAATCACCTATTTTTTAGCACCCAACTTAGCTTTCTTCCATCTGAGCTTCTTACTACCACACCTTCTACATTGAGTAGCGCTTGGGGGATTTCTGGCATAGCAATTCATGCATATCTTGTAATTTAATAGAGCTTTCTTAGCTATTTCTCGTAATACTGGATCAGCTATCGGCATACCAAACACCTACATTAATTATTAAAGATTTCCAAACTGTAATGAAACTTCTTTATGCATCATTATATAAAAAATTAAGCTTACTAATTAGTACCTCAGAACTAGTGGTAGTTTTACAGATTCGCTATTATCACTTTGCGATTTTATATATGCACCAATGAAAAATGATATATCAATTATTCACTATGATAGGGAGCTCTAAGAGCTCTATCCATTTCAAGAAACTTCTCTATTCTCTTTTGTTCATAAAGCCAATCAAAAACAGTTGCGTGCCGAGCGCCCTCCGCGAGCTTTCTTATTGCTTGTTCTGCCAAGGAAACTTTCTCCCACGGACCTATGATAGATACTGTTTTTCCGTATATCGAGATTTTAGTGTCTGTAAGCTCCTCGATTAATAATCTAGCTTTGCCTTTTCTACCTATTATCCTGCCTCTTATGCGATTTAAAGCGTTTTTTGTTGTTGCATATTTAGAGAGATCAATTATTACTAGCGTATAATCATCATTCAAAAGAAGTAAAGCATTTTCGGGAGAAAAACCCCGTCCTATAGCCTTAATGATCATTGCTGCCTTGATTAATGCATCTGCATTCTCATTTCGAGCTCTTATTATAACTTCTCCAGACGAGCTATTTACATCAATTTTAACGGAGAGACTTTCCTCTATTTTGCTCTTCGTTTCTCCTTTCTTTCCAATTAGGACTCCAATTCTGTCCTTAGGGATAAGCACCTTAGTTACTACTGAATAATTATCTTTCTCCATGCTCATTACTGCTTACCCCTCAAAAGAATCTTACCAGTATGTTGCAATAATTGTCTCAAACCCCTCTCTAAAATACTTATTCTACTTGCATCGACTGGACCTTCAGCACCAGATCGAGCTAAATTATTTAATTTTGCCTCAGTTTTAACGATCCATCTTAAGATAGCTTTAAGGATATTGTTTTCGCGAAGATCGGGATGCAAATCAAGTAACGTCACAAATATTTTCCTTAGCTCACGGAATCCGGTTGAGATATCTCTCCAATTCCCACTACCTAGTTCTCTCCTAATGTCATTAACTTTCTCTTCTATGATTTGATATGCCTGCTCTAAATCAACTAAACTTTCTTTCTTCTCTAATTCGATCTTTCGATCAATCTCTTCCTCAACAACTTCTGTTTCCTCTTCAGGCCTAGTAACAGGAATAGCTAAGCTCTCTCGCAACTTTCTTAGTAATCCGATAATGCTGGCAACTGCTTTAACAAGCGCTACTCGCGTCTTATCTGCAGCTTCGCTCTTCGTAATATTAGCTATTATTGCATAGCCCTCCACATAAATCCCAACATATCTTCGATCATCAACCTCAAATTGTAATTGATGTATTATTATCTCCTTGAAATTAATATTCCTTTTAAGGATACCACGAATCATTCTCCTTGAAAAACTATTCAGCGATTTAAGTGAATAAGGAACCATTGCCACAAAAGACACGGCTGCTGTCTCATCAACATAATCAAAATTACCAGCACTCATTAGAATAAAGCCTTCTGGATTCACCATGATAGCGCTACTCGCTCCACTGTCAAGCACTTGATTTAATGCACCTTCAATTGTGTTTTTTAACTCTAACCCCAAGAGAGACACGTTATCGCACCTCGATTCCTTATATTATTTTTTATTGTTAGACACTAACACTTATTATGGAGAAACAAATATTTGAACATTACATATGATTGATCTACATAATTCAAGAAAAGAAATCCAAAGCGAATAAATAGGGGAACCCCCTTTATTAAGCTTAAGTACTAGATTAATTTTAAATACAAAACAAGAACTAAAATAAAGAACTCTAATAGGAAACAAATAAAAAACTCTTAATTAAAAATAATAGAGAGAGCATGCTGGGCCCGTAGCTCAGCCCGGGTAGAGCGGGGGGCTCTTATCTAAGCTTCGGCTTAGAGAGAGACCCCTAGGTCGCGGGTTCAAATCCCGCCGGGCCCGCCAATCTCTCGCATTTCTCATTGTAAAAAATAAAGAATATCAAGAGACAAGGTAACGCTCTCTTAGAGAATAAAGTACTTAATGGTTTTCTTACGTTTAGTTAAAGATGATCCGGTTTTTAATGCACATCTTACTCTTAATGAGAAACCTATTTATATTGCATATTGATTTATAAGAAACCCAGACTAGGAATGCCCGCACTATTTCTGTCTTTTATTGACTTGGTCTATGGATAGGTTTTTAGGGGGCTCGGCTAGTAATACATATGTATGCTAACCGAAACAACCCCCATGACAAAAG
>JALWRR010000186.1 GCA_026993975.1 Promethearchaeati archaeon
TCTTGTGGCTGGTTTTGGCTAGCATACATATGTATTACTAGCCGAGCCCCCCTAAAAACCTATCCATAGACCAAGTCAATAAAAGACAGAAATAGTGCGGGCATTCTATTGAATAGAAAAATTTTTAAAATAAAGGAATATTAATCTTAATATTACAAAAATAATTGTAAAATAGTGATTGAAATGCCTAGATGGGGAAGAGGAAGAAGAGGAAGAGGAATGGGCTGGGGAAACGGAAATTGGTTCGGCGCTGGAGGCTGGTGGGGTAATGGGTGGCCTAGAGGTTACTGCAGGTGGTACTACTGGCAGAACTACATGAATCAGAACTCAATAAGTACTCCTCAAACCCCGAACCCAGTGATTCAAAGTAATCTAATTTATTGGCCTAGAGGTGGAGGATGGTGGTGGAATTATCCCCCTGGTTGGAACTATAATTTCAATTACGGTAATCAACCAACCATGATTCAACCTATTCAGACATCGACAGAGTCAATCGAAGAGGTTAAGAAAAGGGCGAGGGAAATGCTTAAGAAGGCGATTACTGGTTCGATGTATCCTGGCTCAATGAATGCAACGATACTATATAATGGTAATGTGATTGGTTACTTGTGGGATAATGTTCCTCTCGACAAATTAGATTTCGGTCAAATATCTAATAATGGTGGTAAATGGTATATTCCTTTAATATATGAGAACCGTATTGTTGGTTACTTACTGATATGAGGTGGAGAAATATGAGGGTTGCTGTAGCAATAGAAATGAATAATGGTTGGAATTCGCCTATAGCGTATAGATTTGCTAGAGCACCATTCTTCGCGATAATTGATTATAACGGGCCAACACCAACACTACAAATAATTCAGAATCCGCATGCTTTCGGTAGAGGAGGAATAGGTCCCTTAGTAGCGCAATGGCTTGCTAGCATGGGAGTTAATGTCGTTATTGGGCCTCAAGTTGGCCCAAATGCTTCGGCTGCATTAGCTAGCTTTGGAATACAAGTTAGACTTGCTCCTCCAGGAACGCCTTTAAGAGACGCCTTGATTTCTCAAGGATTCGCTACTGGAACCTAGGTTTCCAGCTTCTCTAATATTAATTTAATTTTATTAACGATTTCTCTTGGATTTCTAGCTAGGATTCTCACCATTGGTTCCTTTCCAATATCTCCTTCATCATAAATTATGTCTGGGACGTAACCTAGATCTTGTATAACTTGTTTTACACCCCATGGTAAGGTTTTCCCCTCTCTTTCTTTTATTTTTTCTGGTTCTTTTTTCCGACTAAACTTACCTACACTTAAACCAGCTTTCTCTGCAACCCTAATTACTTCTCTGGAATACTTAATGTTTATCGCTGCTCGTATTTCTGGATCAAATTCATTAGCGGAAATAACTATATTAGCTACATGTTTCGAGGCACCGAACCAAGGTCTACTTAGAGCCAGTAACTCTTCGCCATCAGTAGTTATCCTACCTGGGAATCCAGCTACATCCAAGTGATCTCCTGGTTCGGGTAATGAATAAACGAAATTTATTCTGGTCTCTGGCACCAGCTTTACTATGTCTCGAATACCTTTAAGCTCCCTATATGCCTCCCATAAATCAAGAAGTACTCTAAATCTCTCGCTCTCTCTATATAATGTGGATAGTGGATTGATTATCTTGATTCCTTCACCAACATTTAAAGCACTTTTAATACCTAAATAAACTAATCTCTTAGCCCTATTAACTGCATCTACAATATTATTGCCAAGCGCTAAGTATCCCGCGATTGCTGCTGATAAGCTGCATCCAGTTCCGTGCACTTCACCTATTTTTATTCTAGGTAATTTATACAGATAATAATCTTCTTTATAATATAATATATCTATACTATAGCTATCCTCAATATGTCCACCCTTAATAAGCACGCTTTCTGGACCATATTCGCTCAGTTTTCTTGCTGCTTTCTTAGCGTCACTTATTGAATCTATATTGATGCCTGTTAATTTTTCAGCTTCCTCCTTATTTGGAGTGATTAACGTTGTTATTGGGATTAAGCGTTTTATTAATTCTGTTATTGCTTCATCACTACTTATTAGTTTGTAGCCCGTGGTGGAAAGGATTACTGGATCTAGTACTATAGGTATTTTATCTAGATTACTTAATTCATCGCTTAAAACCCTAATGTTCTCTCGACTATAAATCACCCCTATCTTAATAGCTCTCACCGATAAGTCATCAATAACAGATTTCAATTGCTTTCTAACGAATTCGGGTTCAATGGGATAGATATCGTAGATTCCCTTAGTGTTCTGAGCGGTTAAAGCTGTTAATACGAAAGCACCATGAACACCTATCGCGGAGAAAGTTTTTAGATCGGCAGCTATTCCAGCTCCACCACTAGGATCCGATCCAGCAATCGAGAGAACGGTTATCGCCTTCGATTTCGGGTTGATCCAAACCATGTCTCATCACTATTCACTAACACTAATCTTTTCAGATGCCATATATCATTTATTAAAATAATTAAGATTCGTGATAATATTCTAGATACACATTATTTCATTCGGTGTCCTGTAATGAGTGTTTCTTTTGATGAGAGGGATATAACTAGAGCAATTATTAAGTATGCCTCTCAAGACTTAATTGATTTAACGGATGTGGATGTTGTTATTGTTGGTGCCGGTCCCTCCGGATTAACAGCTGGTTATTACTTAAGTAAAAAAGGGTTTAAGACATTGATTCTTGAGCGGAGACTTTCTCTTGGGGGTGGCATAGGCGGCGGAGGAATGCTTTTCCATAGGATCGTGGTAGCGAAGAATGCTAAGGATATTCTAGATGAAATAGGTTGTAAATATGATATATATGACGAGAATATATCATTACTAGTAACGAGTACCTCGGAGCTCATGATTAAGCTTGGTTTCTCAGCGATCAATAATGGTGCTAAATTACTGTTCGGTATAAGTGTTGAAGACGTTATTTATAGGGATAATCCCTCGAGGATAACAGGAGTAGTCACTCAGTGGTCAGCAGTTCAGTTATCTGGATTGCATGTCGATCCATTAATGATTAAGGCTAGAGCAGTTATTGATGCTACAGGACATGATGCAGAAATAATAAGCATTGTTGCTAAAAAGATAAAGGAACTTGGAATGAGTGTGCCTGGAGAAAAATCAATGTACGCTTCTAAAGGAGAAGAAGTTCTTGTTGAGAAGACTGGAAAAATCATTGATGGATTATATGCTACGGGAATGGCTGTAGCAGCTTACTATAATTTACCAAGGATGGGACCTATATTCAGTTCAATGCTATTATCTGGTAAGAGAGTGGCTGAAATAGTTTCATCAGATCTATCTAAGTGATGTTCTTTACAATTTATTTTTAATAAAATGAATCAAGCATTAACATATAATTGGAAAAAATAATTAAAATATCTTTCACGATTAATAACCAATATTTAAATTAAATTTCGTCATACTTACATATAAAACATCTGTAGGTCTTGTATATGGCTGGTATGGGCCGTTATCTAGTTAGAAGAGCTATAACCTTCATCCCAACTGTATTTGGTGTATTATTTATAACATTCACGATAGCTTTCCTAATGCCCGCTAATCCTGCTAGAGTATGGGCTGGTGGTCAGAAAGCTAGCCCAGAGGTTGTACAGAGAATTAGGAGGATGTATCATCTTGATGAACCATTCTGGTCTCAGTTCTATTACTTTACTAAAGCGATATTAACTAACAGTATTTATTCGCCAGTCACTCATAATCTCGTGTCAGAGGAATTTATGAGACGAATACCTATAACGCTTAACCTAGCTATAATGGCTATGTTCATGATTGTTGTTATGGGTATCCCAATGGGTATAATAGCTGCTTTAAAGAAGGATACAGCTATAGATAATGCTGTTAGAGTTCTAGCTCTAATTGGTTACAGTACTCCGAGTTTTTGGATAGCATTTATATTCATGTGGGTATTCTACAATGAGCTAGGATGGATGACTCTAGTTGGTTTACCTAGGCCTTCTCAAATGATTACTGGGATCTATCTAGTTGATGCTTTACTCTTGGGTGAATGGAAGACATTCATAGATATTAATAGGAGATTACTGTTACCAGCATTCATATTAGCGTTTATATCTGTTGGTGGGTTAGCGAGATATGTTAGGAATACAATGCTGGATGTATTATCAGCAGACTTCATATTGTTCGCTCAAGCGAAGGGATTACCACCATTCAGATTATGGCGTCACGCGCTCAAGAACTCACTGATACCCGTCATAACTGTCGTATTCTTCATGTTCGGTGGCTTAATGAGCGGAGCTATTATCACTGAGACGGTATTTGGTATACCTGGACTAGGAGTACTTTATTACTCAGCTATAGCTAATCTTGATATTCCCGTAATAGTGTTATCTACTCTATATGCTGGATTAATAATAGTTGTAATTAGTTTGATTGTAGATATCTTATACGCCTTGATAGATCCTAGAGTAAGATTGTAGAGTATTGGGTGAAAAGATTTGGGTATTCTATGGATAAAATTTTCCAAGAAACTTGATTTCGTTACAGATAAGCTAGTAGATGTATACGCCAAGTTTAGGGATTTTTTCGCTCCAGGATGGATCGATAAGAATAGGTCAAGGATAGACGAGTTAAAACTAATGCTGAGAGCATTTAATAGATCACCACTAGGAGTGTTCGGTTTCATACTAATAGTATTCTTCTTCTTTCTAGGGATCTTTGGACCAATGATAGCTCCAGAACCATACTGGGAATTATTTAGATACCCCAGAAACATGCCCCCTGGATGGATGGGACACGTATTCGGTACTGATCACTATGGCAGAGATCTATTATCAATAATGCTTTGGGGAGCTAGAGTATCCCTCGTTATTGGGTTATTAGTTGTCGCACTAGGAGTACCTCTAGGAATAATACTCGGCTTGATCGCTGCGTATTATGGTGGAGCTGTAGACGAGATAATCATGAGGATCGTAGATATATTCTACGCGTTCCCAGCTTTAATGCTAGCTATAGCTATGGCGGCTGTATTACCCACCACGATATCAAGCTTTCTATACAAGGTACCGATACTAGAAGCATTCTTCACAACGCTTTTCGGTATCAGGTTATATGACTCTGGAAACCTTGGTCCAATGCTAGCAGTAATTCTAGCGATGGTTATAGTTTGGTGGCCAGGATACACGAGAATGATAAGGGCAGTAGCTTTATCTGAGAAAGAGAAAGTTTATGTTGAAGATGCAAAAGCTCTCGGATTATCAGATTTCCAAATAATGTTCAAGCACATATTACCAAACTTATCATCAATAATCCTCGTAATGGTAACGATTGATTTAGGATCAATAATAATTCTGGAAGCAGCATTATCCTTCCTCGGCCTCGGTGCACAACCACCCATAGCTGAGATCGGTAGATTAGTGAGTGATGGTAGACAGTACTGGCCTGATAAGTGGTGGCTAGTAATTATTCCAGGTACCTTCCTGTTCATTGTTGGTTTGGGTTGGAACTTGCTTGGGGATGTGCTTAGGGATGTTCTAGATCCTAGAACGAGGAGGAGTATAGAGTTCGGTTTGAAGGAGAGGCCAGTTTACTTTTATGATATTATTGGTTTAATAGGCGACTTACTACTGATCGGTGGTTTCATTTACATTGTTCTTGTTCCAGTTGATGTTCCAGGAGCATTCCTTATGTCTGGACCATTGATTATAGCGTTTATTCTCTGGAAGGGTTTAGATTCCATAGGAATATTAAGGAAGTTTAGGATAGGTAAGATCCTCGGGGTAATTACTTATTATGGAACATACTTATTAATAACTCCATACTTATTGCCAGGAGCATTCAATGGTTTCTTAATAACATTAGCTGGTCTAATCATAAAAATGATTAGAGATGAACTAGAAACAATGAGGAGTGGAGCTGAATGAGTAATAAGGAAATAATATTAAGTATAAGGGACTTATATGTCAATTTCTATACCTACGCTGGAGTAGTAAAAGCAATTAACGGGGTAAATCTAGATATCTATAAGGGCGAGGTATTCGGGCTAGTAGGCGAAACGGGATGCGGAAAGAGCGTGACGAGTAGAGCTATAACAAGACTAATACCTCCACCTGGAAGAATAGAGAAAGGAGAGATATTGTATAAGAGGAATTCAGAGTATGTTGATCTACTGAAGCTTCCTGAGGATGAGATAAGGAAAATAAGGGGTGATGAGATATCATATATCTTTCAGGACCCAACAAGCTCCCTAGATCCATTATATACGAGTGGTTACCAAATCGCTGAAACAATGGTTGTTCACGATAGAGCTGAGTGGAATGAAGCATGGAAAAAAGCTGTTGAGTTACTTAAAGAGACATTGATCCCTGATCCAGAGAGCAGAGTTAAGAACTATCCGCACGAAATGTCTGGTGGAATGCGACAGAGAATCGTTATAAGTATCGCGTTATCAAATGATCCAAAATTGCTCATTGCTGATGAACCAACAACAAACGTTGACGTGACTGTTCAAGCGGAGTTAATGGATCTATTAAGGGAGTTGCAAAGAAAGAAAGGTACAACGATCCTCCTGATAACTCATCACATGGGATTAATAGCTGAGATGACTGATAGGGTGGGCGTGATGTACGCTGGAAACTTAGTTGAAATAGCGCCAGTAGATGAAATTTTCGCTGAACCACTACACCCATACACTAAAGGCTTACTAGCAGCTGTCCCGAACCCATTACAGAAGATAGATAAATTAGTACCAATCAAAGGTAGCGTACCTAACCTGATTTACCCACCAAGTGGCTGTAGATTCCATCCAAGATGCCCATTTGCAATGCCTATATGTAAAGAGAAGAGACCTCCAAGAATAGAGATCAAGCCTGGACACTATGTTGAGTGCTGGTTATATGCTGAAGAAGTAAAGAAGAAAGGTGAGAGTTGAAATGAGTAATAACGTAATGGTGGAGGTAAGGAACCTAAAGAAGTATTTCCCAGTTAGACGATTCCTCCTCTCGAAAGATTACGTTAAGGCAGTAGACGGAGTCAGCTTCCAGATAAAGAAGGGAGAGTGCCTAGGTCTAGTAGGTGAATCTGGATCAGGTAAAACAACTCTTGGTAGAGTAATACTCAGGTTAATTCCACCAACATCTGGAGAGATCCTTTACAAGGGTAAACCAGTAACAAAGATGAAGGGTGAAGAGCTAAAAGAGTTTAGGAAGAGCGCTCAAATGGTTTTCCAGGACCCGTATTCATCACTGGATCCAAGAATGACTGTTTTTCAATCAATAATTGAGGGGCCCAGAATACATGGAATAGATGTAGGTAACCCGGAGGAATTCGTTACTAGATTGCTTGAAACGGTCGGTTTAAAACCAGAGCACTTATACAGGTACCCACACGAGTTCTCTGGAGGACAGAAGCAGAGGATAGCTATAGCGAGAGCCCTAGCTATGAATCCAGAATTCATGGTTCTGGATGAACCGACCAGCGCGCTAGATGTTAGCGTTCAGGCAAGCATACTTAATATGCTCAAGGAACTCCAAGCTAAGTTCGGTTTAACATATCTCTTTATTTCCCATGACCTAGCTGTTGTAAAGTATATGAGTCATAGAATAGCAACAATGTATGTTGGTAGGATAGTTGAGGTAGCTGATTCAGAGGAATTATTCCTTAATCCTCTACATCCATACACACAGATGCTTCTAGCTTCAATCCCGATACCTGATCCTAAAATAGCTAAAAATAAACCAAAGATTAAAATTACTGGAGAACCTCCATCCCCAATCAGGCTACCTCAAGGCTGTAAATTCTATCCAAGATGTCCATTCGCTATGCCTATATGTAAGATTAAGGAACCACCCCTAATCAAAGTAGGTAATAATCACGAGGTGGCTTGCTGGTTATATGAATAGGTGAATGGCATGGTATATGTCAAGGAGACCCCTTTTAATGAGGTTGGTAAACCCATAATGATAGTTCTTTTAGCTTATATGGGTCTAGTAGCAATAAATATTCTAGCGGCGATAATATCTAGATCCCCCAACCTGTACTTTATTTTGTCAGCGATATTATTCATATTGACTACACCTACTGCAGCTACTATATCTATTAAGCGAGGTATGAGTGGGAAGAAAGCTAGTTCAATAATACTCTTAACAACAATAATAATCATAGTGCTCGGTCTAATCGTGTTCATCTATGCTTCATATTTACTCTGGATAGCTCTAACGGTAAGACCATTAATAAGGAGCTTTGATATAGCGCTAATAGTCCCAATAATCACAATCATAACAGCGTACTTTCTCTCAGAGTATCTAGAGAAGAAAATTCCTGAGATTTACTGGAGGCTGTCTAGAGCAGTATCAGATAGAGTTAGGGGAGCTTTATCTGCCTCAGCAACCGGGATAATTGGTCCGTCAATAGCTTTCTTCGGTTTACTTAACTTCGATGCTTACTTCGCTTTCCTACCCTTGATATACGCGTTAATAGAGTTGAAGAGAAGTGTGAATGAGTTAAGAGCAACGAGCAAGCAGAAGAAGAATCTCAACGCTTTCAACGAACACTTACAGAAAGTTCTTGGAACGATACCAAATATTGTGAAGGTATATGACACGAAGTTTGATCCAGCTAACCAATTCCTTATCGTTTACGCTAGGTTCAGTGTATCTAGTTTTCTCAACGAAGAAGTGGTGGAGAAGATAGCTGATTACGTCAAGATATACGTGCTTGAGAACTTCGGAATCGTATCGTACTACAGGATAGAAGCAGATAAAGAAAAAGCTGATAAGGTGAAAGTAGCTCTACCTATTATTGGAGAAAACGAGCTCTCAGATAACTTTGATTCCTCTAAATACCTAATAGTAGTACTAAATACTAATGGCGATGAGTTATCTAGAGAGGTAATCGAACTGGGCAACTCTGAGGACAGAATGAGCGGTGTAGAGAGAGCTAGAGAGCTAGTTAAGAAAGGTGTAATGATAGTTGCTCTAAACAATATTGATGTTAAAGCTAAAAGAGAGTTAAGGGGCTGGTTCACAGAGATAGTTAATGTTCAAACAAAGAGTGTGGATGAAGCATTAAAAAAGATTAGGGAAATCATCTAGTTATCCCTATTTTTTATTAACCATGCATTCTCGTAATGAATAAATCTTTAATAAGAAATAGCGATACTATTTCTCTTAAATTTATTATTAAATCCTAGAGAAAAACGATCCATCATTCGCTTCTCACTAACTATCTTCTGAGAGGTGTAACACATGCTAACAAAGAGCACTGATGGCTACGTATCAAGATTAATAAACAGAAAATTCTCAACCAGAATAACTAGATTCATCGTTAAACACAATATCGGCTTAACCCCAAACCAAGTATCATTCATAAGCTTCACAATAGGCATACTAGCAGGAATACTCATCTTACTGAAGCACTTCGTGATTGGAGGAATCCTAGTACAAGTATCATCAATAATAGATGGCGTAGATGGGGAATTAGCAAGAGCAAAAAACATGTCGTCACCGAAAGGAGCATTCATAGACTCAATGCTAGATAGATTAGTTGATATTTTCATTATAGCATCCATAATAATCATCGTCTTACAGCTAAATAACACAAGCACACTAGAACTAATCTACAGCATAGCAGCAATAACAGGAAGCATAATGGTTAGTTACTTACACGCATCCTGCGAAAGAAGCTTGAGAACGCATCCCGTAAAAATAACCCGAGTTCCACTAATAGCTTCCAGAGACGTTAGATTATTCATAATATTCATTCTAACAATAATTGGTCAACTCGAACTAGAATTAATAATCCTAAGCATAATAACTTATTCTTACGTCCTAGCGCAATTAATAGCTGTATCGAGAGTAAACATCGAGAAGAAATAATACGCATCAAATTGTAATAGCAGTATATTAATTTAATTAAAATATATATGGAAAACCTAATGATAATTAAAAATAAGAAATGCATTTAGAAAAATTTAAAAGAGAAAAATCATACCAAATAATATTGAAAACCTTTATTTCTAAAAATATATGGTGAAAAAATTATGGAAAAGAGAGCCTTAATAGCGATTCTAGTTATAGTAATAATAGTTGCTGGCGGAGCCGCATATTACTGGTTCGTAATGCCACATAAGCCAACAATATCATTCACGATATACTACAACACAGGAAACGTGCAGAGAGAGCAATTAGCATCACTCCTAGCTTCAGAATGGGGTAAGCTAGGATTTAAGGTAACAGTTCAAGGTCTAGAATGGCCAGTACTACTAGATAAAATAATGAATCCCGATGAATTCGATGTGTACATAATTGGTTGGGCTCCGGACTACATAGATCCGGACGACTACGCAGGCCCAATGGCATATGGTGGAACTCAATTCAAGTCACTCAATGTATTCACAGTTGCATCAGCAGCAGATGTATCTAACCACCTAAAGAGCGCAATTGTATATGATGTAGGCGACTATGCTGTAGTAGTAGGTGAGAAGGGTACTGGAGCAAGCGTAACAATCCCATCAGGAAAAACAATTCTAGTTGTTCAGTACGAGGTTGATGAGCAAGCAACCAAGCCGGTTGGTGAATCAACACCTTGGGTTAACATCAACCCAGGAATGTACAGAAACGCTACTGGAGATGCTTTAATTAAAGCTGGAACAATAGTGACCAATCCATCATGGAGAGAAGCCATCTATAATGCAGTTCAGCAACACACGAATCAAGAGTTACCATTACTATGGATTGGGCAGTACCTATTCCTACACGGTCAATGGACATGGGTATATGGCTGGTACTATCACCCAGTCATGCCAATAAGATTCGACTTAATCTGGGAGAACGCAAGCGCTCCAGACGTCAAGATCGGTACGCTAGGTAAAGGAAAAGCAAACACGCCTCAGAAAGATTACTACAACAATGAGTCCGTAGTTTCAATATCAACGTTCGGATGGCCAGAGAGCTTCGACCCAGCAGCAGACTACGAGACATTCGGTTGGGCAATATTCTGGCAAACTGGTGACCCCTTAGTAACATACTGGAAGACAGAAACAGAGTACGTATCTAAGGATCTAGCTGTAGCATGGGCATACAGTGATGATGGCTTAGACTACTATTTCGTTATAAGAGGAGGAGTAAAAGCATACAATAGATGGGCTGACCTAGGTGTATTTGGTGGAAACAAGACTGATGAGGTATACAATATCTCAGCTATTGATGTCTTATTCAGCTTATGGAGAATAGCTGCTCTAGAGTTAGACCCAAGCTGGATGATTACTAGCTATGTAAATGTTTCAGCATCTGAGGTCATGACAGAGAGCGAGTTTAACAATACATTAAAGACTGGTAATCTAAAGACCGACTTCAAAGGAAAAGTCCATACACCAACAAACCTAAGTGACTTACTAAAGTTCTTCGGTTCAGAAGGCTCAGACACAGCGGGAGTAGTGCACATAAAGCTAACACAGCCTTACCCAGCTATTCTACCTATCCTAGCTGATGCATTCACTATACCCGTCCCAATGAAGTATGTGTTTGATGCATTAGGCTGGAACTATACTGAAGCTGTTGAAGCTTCAAACAATGGTAAGAATCCTGATGCGTGGGCTCAATGGATTAATGGTACTCTAGGGGAGGATGAACCAACCCACAGATTACTACATGAGTACCCAGTTGCAACTGGTCCATTCTATGTGTATGATTACCTAGATAATCAATGGATTATCCTGAAGAAGAACCCATACTACTGGAACCAAACACTCTACAGTGGAACTAATTATGGTCAAACTAAATACGTTATCTACTCCATACAGTCAGAGACCGAGCCTAGATTGGCTCTATACACAAGTGGTGCAGCAGACTTCTGTGCAGTTCCTCTCGACAGAGTATCTGACGTTAATAACACTTACTATGAAGGAACTAACTGGCATATAATTGAGAAGAAGGATCC
The DNA here is from genome assembly GCA_026993975.1 of Promethearchaeati archaeon. Lineage (GTDB taxonomy): Archaea > Asgardarchaeota > Njordarchaeia > Njordarchaeales > Njordarchaeaceae > Njordarchaeum. The sequence continues at coordinate 11,945 of JALWRR010000186.1, forward strand.
CAACTTACTAACATACGACATCGTTTATGTGGTCTGGAACACTTACAAGTTCCCATTCAACAACCCGTTAGTTAGAAGAGCGCTAGCTTACGCTACTCCTTATGAGCAGATTTATTCACAAGTTTACAGTAACTTCACTGAGCCTCTCTACGGTGTTATTCCTAAGGGAATGCCTGGTTGGACTGATTACAATATTATTCACTATACGTATGATCTCGATAAAGCTAAGGCCTTGATTAAGGCTAGTGGAATATTTGGCACAAGTGCTTCGCTGAACTTCATTGTTCCTCCATTATTCATAGCTCTACCTCCTATACTAATGAAGAAAGAGGAAGAATAAGTTCTTACTCTTTATTTTATTTCATTTTTTACTTTTTCTAGTCTTTTTCTGCTTAGGTAGAATCCTAGTATTATTAGGAGTGGTCCTATCCCTATTTCTAGGAATAGTACTTCAGCTATGAATATTACTCCTCCTGAGACTAGTAGTTTGCTTGGTAGTGATAGTTTCTCGAATATCTCGTAGTTTGTCTGTATTTCTGATAGTGCGAATCCATATAGTGCTGTTGATGCTCCGAATAATACTTCGTGGATTATTATCATTGTTCTTATTGGTTCTATAGCTATGTCTAATAGTAATTCTCCTTTCTGAATGCTTTCTAGTAATTGTGTCTTTATTAACCATGTGTTGTTTAATGTGATAGCTATGTTAACTATTGATAGGATTATGGCGTACGCGCTCCATATTAAGTAACTTGCGAATATCTTTTTGTTGAGTTCTATCTCAAGTATATTGTTTAGTTTTACTGATTTCCTATTAAGATTAATTATTGTAATCGCTAGGAGTATTATTGTTGCTGAGAATGCTGCGGAGTAGAGAATGTTGTATAGTAATATGTCGTTAATGAGTTTTCTTGCTAGCTCTATATTATTTTTAAGGGCTGATTGAAAAACATCTATAGTATCTATGTACCTTACTAGGATTAGTGGTGGTAGTATTAGGTATAGTAAATAGGCTAATAACACGTATTTTATTGCTTCATTTAAAGCATCTATATTGATTAGCATTTTTTCTGTTGTTTCATCACGCATTCTCATCAACCGTGCTCTCCAGTATTTTGGTGAAGAAGTCTCTTACCTCGCTATACTCATCTAGTATCCAGTTATAGATTATGCTTTCAGAGAGTTTCCATGCTGGTTCATATGTAGTTAAGTCACTTGTTATTACTATTGGGTAGTATGCTTTCTCGCTGAGCTTTATGTCTACTTCTCTTGACTCAATTATTTTTAAACCGCTCTTAATTATTCCTTTTAGGAATAATCCGACTGCGTATGGTGATGTCTCTTTCTTTCCTGTTAGGTACTTGAATATTGGTTCTTTCCTTGATAATAATCTTTTTGAGGGGATGAGTAATGCTCTGTACCTGGACCAATCAATATCTAGCTGGCTTTCTTCATAAAAATCATCTATAGATTTTCTCGTTAATTCATCAGCTTTCTCGTATGCCTCGAAGAACTTCTCCACTATTTCCTCTCCACTCAACCTGTGATTTAGCTTGATTCCTTTTAATGGCTCGCTGCTGCTCATCTTTAACAGTTTGGTTTTCCTAGCGGTTAGAACAGCTATTAATGGGTCATTTGATATGTCTGGTGTTAAACTATCCACAAGAATATCTACTTTACCTTTCTTTGATTTATATATTAGGTGGATGTAAGGCATCCAGATTAATTTTCCTTTAGATAGAATAACTTCAGATAACTTTTTTGGGGTAGCGTATAGCACCAATTTTATTCATCTTTTTGAACTAGATTTGTTAGATTAATGCAATTACTTTAAATCATATCTAAAAATATTATCTAGAATTATATTAAAAATTGTCAATCTAAAGGGGACATCTTTGTTACTTGAGTTCGTGCCTAAGAGACTTCATGTGAATCTAATCATTGGTGTTGCCCTGGTTATATCGCTTATTGCTACGCCTCTCTGGGTTGGGGAGTATGTGGCTGACGCGCAGTTGCAAATGAATTTCAGTAGGGTTCTTGTTGATGCAAGAATGTCTATTCGATTAACTAATTTCGTGAATGATTTGAGTTTGAAGCGTGATATATCATCCCTAAGCTTTGTTAGAGATGTTAAGTTAATTGAGTATAGAGCGGAGAGATCTATTATCCTTAAGTTCAGTAGTGGTTGGGAGTTATACCCCATGCATAATGGGTCTAAATCACTATTATTATTGAGTTTTAATTCTAGTGAATGGATCAATAATTATGAGTTTATCTCGGGTAATTACCCTGAAAGTAGTGATGAGGTAGCTGTCACAGTTGATCTAGCTAAGAGATTTAGTATTAATGTTGGTGATACAGTAAATATCTCTTCTCCATGGATACAGTTCGAGAAATCATATAGAGTATGCGGAATATTTAATGTCTCAGGGTTACTAGCTAGGATTCTTTATGGAGAGGACTTAATAAAGAGCGATATCCCAGTGGAAGTAAAGAACGAGACGATTAATTATTGGGGAGCATTATTATTTACTAGGAGAGAAGTGATTAGTGGTGAGGGTTTAAGTAGCGCTTATTCAGCACTACCCTACTATTATATCTGGATTAATCGCGAAGAGATATTTAATCCATGGCTCCCATCACAAATGCTCAAGAAACTTAAGAGTTTTGATGATCAAATAGTGCTTCGGGCTACTAAATACACTCCAATGGTCACGATCACTTACTTTAATTATCTAGCTATGGCGATTAAAACTTACTCTGGTTGGCCTAGCGCCTTCAAGATACAGTTAACTTACGCTATACTTCCAGGATTCCTTGTTGGATCATTCCTCGCTATAATTGTTGGATGGACTTTCATTAATAGAAGGAAGCATGAGATAGCTTTATTCAAGATTAGGGGGCTTGATAAGAAGCAGATAGCTTACTTAATAACCTATGAATTCATTATTGTTAGCTTCCTAGGAAGCTTCCTCGGATTCTTATTCTCGATACTACTAGTATTAGTATCTGCGATAATCCTTTTCCCAGATTACCTAGCTATATACCCGATATACAAACCATTACTATCAAACTTCCTTAACTATCTTCAGTTAAGCATTATATATGGCTTGATTTTCGGGTTCCTAAGCATAGCTCCAACAACAGCTCAAGCAATAAAAACAACTATTCTTGAGGGATTAAACCCGTATTTAGAGAAGCTTGAGAAGGAAACAAAACCAATCTATAGTTTCCTAGCTGTCGCAGTCGGTATCTATACTTTGATAGAATCTTTCAGCGGATTATACGTGTTAAAGAATATTGCTATGCGGTTAATGAGCGCTAATACAGCGTTAATACAGATTACTGGAGTAATAATTTTTGTTATCGATATAATCGCGATTGGAACTGGTTCATTCGCTCTAGCTTATGGTTTAAGCAGAATAATAGCTTACTATGCATCGAGAATACATGGGTTGCTTGAAGGAATAATAACACGCTTATCAAGCTCTTTCTCAGCTATAGCTATAAAGCATTTCTCTAGGAGGCCAGCTAGAACAGCTAGATTAATATTTATTACAGCCTTGATAATCTCATTCATGTTATCAGCTGGAATAGATGCATCATCAAACGTTAACGAGATGACAAGCTTAGTTAAATTAATGGTTGGAACGAATTATAGGGTTGACGTTTTCTCGGGTCCAAGAAACCCATTATTCTGGGAAGTTAACGTTACTCAAGACATAAAAGCTATATCATCCCAAATAGATGTTATTACTGTTTATTACGGTTATAAACCAATCACGCTAGGTTTACCGTACGCTAGAATAATAGCTGTTGATCCAAGTTACTTTAAATGCGCTTTCTTAAGTGACTCAATTATTCATGGTGTATCTCTCAATGATCTTCGTGGAGGAGCATTTAATTCATCTACAGCGCTTCTCGGAGTATCAGCTAGAGATGATTATGGTTTCAGGATTGGGGATGTTATATCCTTTAGATTCAGTTATATGGGTGCGAGAGAGAAAGTTACCTTTAAAGTAATTGGTTTCATGGATTTCATGCCTGGGTTACTAAACGATATTTATGAGGCTCAGAAAACTAATGAAATCGTGATGATCGTCAGTAAAAACGCATTAATTAAGTACATGGATAAGCCTGATAGAATCCTTATTCATGTTCCAGACTCGATAGACACTGACTCCTTCATTAATGAGCTCTCCAGTGTTTTGTTGAGGAATTCTGTTTTCGCTCACATCTATAGTTACAGGAAAGTCATGGATTATGTTTTGAGGGAATCGATAACTGGAATAATGATAAATATCTATAGAGCTGAATTCATTCAACTAGCTATAATAACCGCGTTCAGCATTTACTTAGTATTATCAACAGAGTATATTGAGAGGAGACGTGAAATGGCTCTAATGCTTAGTAGGGGTGTTTCGAGAAAACAATTATACTCGATAGCTAAGACAGAGGCGTTGATCATAATACTAGCAGCATTCATAACTGGATTCATTATATCTTGGGGATTCGCTTATCCACTACTCGAAATGGTTTCATACGGTTTATTTGGTCCGCTCAAAGCTTTACCTGGTCATGGAATAATAATCTCGCTTGATATATTGATTATCTTGATTTCGGAGGCAATTATTGTTTATTTATCAACGATACTAGCCATGAGAGTTGCGCTTAGGATTGATTTACCCAAAGAAATTAGGATTTATCGTTAAAGGTGTTTTTAATGTCAAGCGTTGTGTGTGAAGATGTGATAAAGATTTATAAGAGTGGTGAGGTAACATCAATAGCTTTATCGAAACTATCCCTATACGTGAATGAGGGAGAGTTCAGAGTTATTGCCGGCCCCTCAGGAAGCGGTAAAACAACACTCCTAAACATGATTGGTGCAATAGATGTTCCAGACGCTGGGAGAGTTATTGTTGATGGTGAAGACATAACTAAGTATGATGAGGCTAAGAGAATCGAGTATAGGAGGAGGAAAGTTGGGTTTGTTTTCCAGTTCTTTAATCTCATACCCTACTTAACAGCTCTAGAGAACGTTGAATTCCCAATGATAGTGATTGGTAAGCCTAGAGAGGAGAGGAGGAAGAGAGCTCTAGAATTATTAAGGCTCGTCGGTTTGGAGAGCAAGAAAGATAATAAGCCAAACGAGTTATCTGGAGGAGAACAACAGAGAGTATCGATAGCAGTTGCTTTAGCTAATGATCCCCCCTTAATTCTAGCTGATGAACCAACTGGAGAGCTTGATTTCGAGACAAGTAGACAGATAGTTAGGTTGTTTAGGGATCTCCACAAAGAATTAAATAAAACAATCATTATGGTTACTCATGATTTCTCTCTAGCTATGTACGCTGATAGAATAAGTATTCTTAGGGATGGTAGAGTTATCGAGACTTTATCTCCAGCAGAGAAGGATCTAGCTAGCTTATTATATGTGCCTAAGGAGGATGTCTGGGAATCATTGGAAGCTAGGAAAAAGAGTTTAGAGGAGGAATTAGAGAGATTGAAGAACGATTTCATTAATGGTAGATTATCCATGGATGAGCTTGTTGAGAGATATCTAAAGATTAAGCGGGAGCTAGATAATATCGAGTCCAAGTTAAATAAAATGAAGATATAGGGGATTCAGGTGTAATTATGGATAGAACCACGGGACGAGCGCTTACATTAACAGCAGCATTTTTCTGGGGGACCAGTTTTGTAGTGATACGTTGGGGCTTGATTTATTTACCGGCAATGGAGTTCCTGTTCATGAGATTTCTAGTTTCATCACTAGTAATTATTCTCCTAATAATTATTAACAGGGATCTAAACGGTTTTAAATCAGCTTTATTCTCGAGAGAAATAATGATCGCTGGGATACTGAATGCTCTAGGCTACACTTTCCAGTTTCTTGGTCAACAATACACGATAGCAACTAATGCATCAATACTGATTAATCTAAGCGCTGTTTTCGTAGCAATAATCGCTCACTTCTATTTGAGAGAGAAGCTTAATCATATAGGTATAGCTGGAATCATCATAGCTTTCATAGGGGTATTTTTCCTGATCACTAAGGGTAAACCAGTAAACATATTCTCAAGCCACTTTATAGGTGATGTTTTATGCTTGCTCTCTGGTTTAGTTTGGGCACTATACATTGTTAAATCAAAAGAAATCACGGAGAGAGGTTTTAATGATGAACAACTCCTAGCTATATGGTTCATGTACGTAACGATATTCTCGACTCCCCTAATGCTTATACAGGGATTAGAACCATTAACGATGGAGGGATGGATAGCAATAATCTACACTGCATTTCTCTGCACTATCTTGGGATTCCTTTTCTGGTATAAGGGTCTTAAGGCTCTGGAAGCAACAACATCATCCATATACTTCGTTATAGAAATAGCTATATCTGCGATTCTAGAGGCAATAATGTTTGGTTTAAATCTAAGTATACTGGAGGTTACTGGAGCAATCCTCGCTGTTGTAGGTGTATTCCTGACAGATTATAGCTTCAGCAACGTTAAGGTTAAGTAATATACATAATACCTTAATATTAAAAAAATTTCAATCAATCAATATACCATATTCTACCCAGGTGATTTATAAATGGTGCTTGAGGGAATTAAAGCAGTAGCCACTGATATTGATGGTACAATCACTAATGAGCGTCGGGAACTCAACTTAAATGCGGTTAGAGCGATAAGGAAGCTTGAGAAGAAAGGTATAAATGTAATACTTGTATCAAGTCAATCATTCCTAATAGTTAGTGACTTAGCCATATATCTCGGAGCTAAGGGACCAGTTATTGGGGAAACTGGAGCAGTAGTAGGTTGGCCAAGAAGCCCTGTATTTATAGCTAGGTGGAGATATGACTCGCAGAAAATAACTAGAATAATGCTTTCGTTGGGATTTAGGGCATCATTCAGCAATCCATTCAGATTTTCTAATCTTGCTTTCTCTAGAACAGAGGAGGCTATAGCAACTGAGGAGGAGATATACAATAAGTTAAAGGAAGAGGGAATAGTTAACGTTGAGGTATATGACTCAGGATTTGGAGTACATATATTACCTAAAGGAGTTAACAAGGGTAGTGGCTTATTGAGAGCTATAAAACTACTTAAGATTAATATAGATGAGGTAGTAGTTATTGGAGATGGTAGAAACGACCTACCAATGTTTAAAGTAGCTAAACATACTTATGCACCGGCCAATGCAGATCCATCAATTAAGGAGAATGCTAGTTATGTATCTGAGAAGAAGTATGGCGCTGCATTCGTTGAGCTCGCTAACATGCTCTTAGAGAAGAAATAATCTTGTTTTTCATGCATCAATTTATATCATTTTATTAACTTTAGTAGTGTTTTATACGAGTTCTCTTAATCAATGGTGTTGATCTGCAAGGATATATAGCTAAATTTAAATACTCTGTATTACACATATATCTTTCGCCGCAATCAATTTGGTGCTATTCTAGAGCACTATAGATGGCAATTAAATCTAGTTGATTGAAATACGCTTATAATACAATGTGGTGTAGAGTTATGGAGCACGTCGTTAGCTACAGAAAGGGCAGTAGAAGAGGAGAATTATATAAATTAATACTTAATAATAGATGGATGCTGATAAGATGGAAGAGTGGTAAAGCCTATTTCATAGATTTATTAACTGGGGATAATGTACCCCAAGAATTAAGAAAGATATTGTTAAAAGCTGAGAAGGAAATATTTAAAGAAAAAATTGATGTAATGAGCAGAGAGAATAACTAGTTTATCTCCTGACTCTTGGATTATAGAATAGGGATAAGTCAGTCTTAGAGAGCTTTATCTCCTTTTTCTTCTTAAGCATATCGACAATCTTCTTGAGTTTCTCCTTATTGTCATCATAAAACTTTAGTGTGGCTGCGAACAATATTAAGGATCTCCATAAGTCCTCATCACTTATATTCGTCTTAATCTCCCATTCCCCACCAATATCAAGTATCTTACCATCAACCTTCGCTATCTCCTTATCAGTGTATAAATCAGTCACCTTCCAATCGCTTCCAAGAGCAAGCCGCTTGCTCCTTATCAAAATTGGTTTAAGATTACCTTTATCACTTATGTAAGTCATTAAGTAAGTATCGGTTTCAGCGAATCTAGGTCTAAGTCTCTCAATCGTATAGATTATTTTTGTTCCGGGAAGCGTTATAACGAAGGCTGGTGAGGGATCCTCATTCACCATAGATAAAACAATAGCTCTTCCAATATTCTCATCTATAGCCCCCAAGTAATCTATATCATTTGAGAATAAGCGTATTGCAAGCCTCTTCTCAATCAAGTCCTTAGAGTCCCATAGAGCTTTCCTATAAGCTACGTACCCGTAATCCTTCTTATCTATTTTCACTCTACCTATAATGTCCATGTCTTTTGTAAATCTCCTTGATTTCGACATTAACTCTTCTTTCTTCTTGATACCTATCTCAGCTAAATGCATACTTGTTTTCCATAAATCTACTTTAATTTTTACCATTTTAATATCCTCAATAAATATGATTTGGAAATAGTTAAATATGAAAAATGAACTAAAGAAGTATAAAAATCATTACGAAATATATAATCAAAAATTATGTAGGAAGGGATTTCTCTATAACCAATAGGGTGACAGCTTTGGCTTCGGAAGAAACGATGCTTAGGAAACTACAGGAAGCTGGATGGCCATCACCCATAGAGATCAAGTGCGTTAAATTCGATATAGATTCTGTCCTAGATAAGTTAGAGAAATCACACACTAAGAAAGCGTTTTATGCTGAGGTCGTTAGATGGCTTATTGAAAGCGAGGGGAAACCAACATTCAGAAAGGTTACTGGTATTGAGGATGATGATGCTGTTAGAAAAGCGCAGTTCGGTGACATTAGCAATAAGGAATCAATCAAAAGATTAATAGAGTACGTATCTAAAGCTGCTCCTGGTCAGATTATTAATTTCGCGAAAACAACACTAGAGCCGGAGATAGCTGAGTATCTTAAGTATTATGTAACTAAGACTGCACCTCCAGAAACCCTTATATGCGAGAAATTAAAGGGTATGGGTATCTACACGATAGCTTACATTGAGGATACTTTTGATTATGGGCCTTTATGCAAAATAATAATTAATCCTCAGGGATTACTAAGAAGCCTTGTTGAGGAGCCATCAAGAACAGCAGAGTTCGCAACGGTAGCTAAATTAACTGAGTGGATAATCTCAAATACGAATGAGAACATAGTTTTCGTTGTTGATAATGAGGAATCCCCAAGCAAGGTAATCGTAGCTAGTATCTCTCCAGATCAGAAAGAAATCGCACTAGATTTATTAAGCAAGTTTCTAAATGATATCATGAATAAAGAGAACATAAATAAAAACATAGTTATAAATACGATGATTAAATACTTACTGTAAGTTCTCTAAATAAAAAACATAAATAATGAGTTATTGGAGAAGTAGTTCATTTAGTTTTATGATAAAGCTTCCTAATATCCTCTGGAATATGCTGAATCAAACCATACTTGATCAATAAATTAATCATCTCCTGAGACCTATGAATAATATTCTTGGCTCTCTCATATTCTTCCTCCCAAGTAACCTTAATTCTAGCTACTCCCTGCTTAATTGATTGCATTGCAGCAGCTGCAGCTTCGTACGGAAATACTTCCCATTCATCCATGCGTGGAATAATATAGTCCTCGTGAATTCCTTTCTCCTCAGCGAACTTAGCTAATGCGTCCCCAGCAGCAATGCACATTTCATCAGTAACTGTCTTAGCCATAACATCCAATGCACCTCTAAATATCGCTGGGAAGCCTAAACTATTGTTCACTTGGTTCGGGAAATCACTTCTACCTGTAGCAACTATCCTTGCACCTGCCTCCTTAGCTTCCCAAGGCCATATCTCAGGTATAGGATTAGCGCATGCGAAAACTATAGCGTCGTCATTCATCACTTTTATGTCATCCTTCTTAATTACTCCTGGTCCAGGTTTACTCATCGCGATTAACACATCAGCACCTTTAAGAGCATCCCGTAACCCGCCTTTGATTCCTTCTGAATTAGTATTCATTGCCCACCACTCCTTGTAAGTACCTTTTACATCTTCTCTATGAGGGCCTAGGACTCCGTGACTATCAACTATAACTATGTTTCCTGGTTTAGCTCCAGCGAGTAATAATACATCAGCTGTCTTCTTGTTTGCTGCTCCGAAACCGAAGAAAACTATTTTTGCTTCACTGAGCTTCTTTCCAACTAGTTTTAGAGCGTTCTTTAATCCTGCGTAAACAACTGTTGCTGTTCCCTGTTGATCATCATGCCATACGCATATATTTAATTCTTTTCTAGCTCTCTCTAAAACATCAAAGCACTTTGGCTTCTCAATATCCTCTAAATTAATTGCACCAAAGTTCGGTTCAATCCATTTTAGGAATTGAACCATTTCATCAGCTGTTCTAGCGCTCGTAACCAATGGAAATGCGTCGACTCCACCAAGATACTTAAATAAAACAGCTTTACCCTCCATAACAGGTAATCCAGCTTCAGGACCAATGTTTCCAAGGCCTAGAACCCTGCTACCATCACTAACAACCGCTACATAATTCCATCTATTCGTGTATCTCCATACCTCTTCTTTATTATCATGAATCTTTCTACATGGCTCTGCTACACCAGGAGTATATATCCATGCGAAGTCATCATAGCTCTCTATAGCGCATTTCGGAAGAACCATTAATTTTCCTCTATAAAGATCATGCAATTTAAGCGCGATTTCCTTCCAAATCATGGCTTTTTTTAATAATTCTTCTTTAGTTACTTTTCCCTCAGACATTTATAAACGCCTATTAATGTCCTCAAAAATATATATACAATGGAGAATTTTATACTAGTAGTGTCTATATTTTACTAACTGTATATGCTTGAAGAAACAGAATTGCTAAAAAATCTTTAAAATAGGAATGCTCCTTAATTAAAACGGTGCTCGTAATTGCCCCATAACTATAGAGTAGGCATCGATATCGGTGGAACATTCACTGATTTAGTAATATTTAATACTAAAGAAGGAAGAATAAGCCTGGTTAAGAAAGTATTAACAACCCCAACTAACCCATCTAGAAGCGTTATTAAAGCGATTAGTGAGATAAGTAATAAAGTTCTAGAAGAATTAGAATTTATTATTCATGCCACAACAATAGCTACAAACGCTTTACTTGGTCAATTAGGATTAGAGCTACCTAAAACAGCTCTAATAACCACGAAGGGTTTCAGAGATGTTATTGAGATTGGGAGGCAGAGGAGGCCAGAACTCTATAATTTCTTTGTCCAGAGACCAAGCATTCTCATACCTAGGAGATATAGGTTCGAAATAGATGAGAGACTAAGATTTGATGGAGAGGTAATAAAGCCTCTTAATCGAGATGAGTTATTACGGATTATTGAAGAGATTGCTAAAGAGGGGTTTGAGAGCGTAGCTATATCTCTTCTTCACTCTTACGCGAATCCTGTGCACGAGAAAATAATTGAGGAGGAGTTAAGGAAAGCTATCAAAGACATATTTATCTCAGCGAGCTATAGGGTTAATCCTGAGCATAGGGAGTTCGAGAGAACAAGCACTACAGTTGTTAACGCTGTATTGATGCCAATAGTTTCTCGCTACCTAAGGAATCTAGTAAGCAACTTAAGGAAACTTGTAAGAGCGGAGATATATATCATGCAGAGTAATGGGGGTATAGAATCAGTAAGTAGAGCTAGTGAATTACCAGTAAGCATAATTGAGAGTGGACCAGCAAGTGGTGTTATGGCAACGAAATATATTCTTGATAATCTCGGTTTTAAGAACGCGATGAGTTTCGATATGGGTGGAACAACAGCTAAAGCTGGAACAATAATAAATGGATCACCATTAATAACAACAGAATACGAGGTTGGAGGTAAAGTTCATGTAGGTAGAGTAGTAAAGGGAAGTGGTTATCCCGTTAGATTTCCATTCATAGATCTAGCGGAAATATCTGCTGGAGGAGGCTCTATAATTTGGGTTGATGAGAGTGGAGCATTGAAGGTCGGGCCAATAAGTGCGGGTGCTGATCCAGGCCCAGCATGCTATGGTAAAGGGGGAGTGAGTCCAACAATTACGGATGCGCACTTAATATTAGGGAGGTTAAATGGAAGTTACTTGCTTGGTGGAGATCTAAGAGTTTATTTTAATCTAGCTGAGGAAGCTTTTAAAGAGAAAATAACCAAGATTAACGGCTTGGATCCCGTTGAAGCAGCTATAGGTGGTCTAAAAATCGCTAATTCACTCATGAGCAAGATAATGAGAATAGTTACTGTGGAGAGAGGAATAGATCCAAAAGATTTAGTTCTAGTAGCTTTTGGTGGAGCAGGCCCAATGCATGCTTGTAGCTTAGCTAGAGAGATAGGGATAAGGAAAATTATTATTCCAGAATCCCCAGGCCTCTTCTCTGCTATAGGATTATTGGTAGTTGATTTTAAACACACTTTAATTAGATCCATTAGAAAAACGCTTGACGAGGTTTCTTTTGATGAGCTAAACAATATCTTTACTGAATTGGAGAATAGAGGAGTGAAACTCTTAATCTCAGAGGGAGTGAATAAAGGAGACATCATTATTAAAAGGTATTTTGACACTAGGTACTTGGGTCAAGGATATGAACTCATTATAAGCGGAGATGGTTTAACGCATGGTAATTACCTTGATGAGATTAGAGAGAGGTTCCATTCCGCTCACAGAAATAGGTACGGGTACGCGCTAATTGATGAACCAATAGAGATTGTGAATGCTAGGGTTGATGTTTTAGGGATGATTAGTAAACCCAAGTTAACAAGATTAAGGAAGCGTGAATACGCAAGCATAGAGCCTATCGAGCATAGAGAAGCCTACTTCGAGAGCACAGATGAATTCCAATTAGTTCCCATATACTCTAGAGATAAGTTATGGCCAGGATTCAAAGCTGATGGACCTCTTATAATAGAGCAGTATGACTCCACTATAATAGTTGAGGATGGATGGGGATTAGAGATAGATGATTACGGGAACATTATTTTAACCAGCGTATAGGTGATGTAGGTGAGTCAATACATAAGAATGGAGATTATTAAGGGAGCACTAGAGTATACTGCTGAGGAAATGGGGATTGCTTTAAGAAACGCTGCTTATAGCGCTAATATCAAAGAGAGAATGGATCATAGCTGCGCGATATTTGATAAGTATGGAAGACTCATAGCTCAAGCCGAGCATATCCCAGTTCATCTCGGTGCAATGCCCTTAGCAGTTAGGAAAGTCATTAAAGAAATTGATTTTAATGAGGGCGACTACGTAATCTTTAATGATCCTTACTATGGTGGTACGCATTTACCAGACATAACACTAATAACACCTTTCTTTTATCAGGGAGAATTAATCTGTTATCTAGCGAATAGAGCTCACCACAGTGATGTGGGAGGTAAGATTCCTGGCTCGATGCCTGGCGATGCAACAGAGATTTTTGAAGAAGGATTAATAATTCCCCCAGTTAAATTAATTAAAAATGGTGAGCTTGATCGTGATGTCCTAAGATTATTAATGGCTAATTCTAGAACTCCGAAAATAAGGCGTGGAGATATAATGGCGCAGATAGCGTCAAATAACATTGGGTTAAGAAGACTTAAAGCGATTCTAGATAAGTTCGGTAAGGAGAATTTCCATGAGAGTGTGGAGGATCTACTTGATTATTCGGAGAATAGAATGAGGAAGATGATTCAGAGATTTCCAAAGAAAACTATTTATGCTGAAGATTATCTAGATGATTCTGGTGTTAGTGATGAACCAGTAAAAATAGCCGTAGAAATAATTATTAGGAATGATGAGATTGTTTTTGATTTCTCTAAATCAGATAGAGAGGTAGATGGACCTGTAAATGCACCATACGCAGTAACCTTATCTGCTTCATATTTCGTTCTAAGATCTGTAACAGATCCTACTATACCAGCTAATGAGGGAGCTTATAGACCCTTGAAAGTAATAACTAGGAGGGGGACCGTTGTAGATGCTACATTCCCGCATGCTGTTTCAGGAGGAAACGTTGAGACTTCGCAAAGAATAGTTGATGTCCTTTTGAAAGGCTTTTCAGAGATAATTCCTAATAGAGTTCCAGCAGCCTGTCAGGGAACCATGAATAACATAGTTATAGGGGGTACTGATCCGAAAACGGGTAATCAATTCACTTTTTATGAAACTATTGGAGGGGGTTTCGGTGGGAGATATGGTTTAGATGGTATAGATGGTGTGCATTCGAACATGACTAATACTATGAATACTCCTGTTGAGGAGATAGAGAAGAGGTTCCCGATTATGATAATTAAGTATGAGTTAAGGAAGAATAGTGGTGGTTTAGGGGAATGGAGGGGTGGACTAGGCATAGAGAGGGTCTACAAGATATTAACAAAGGGGAAATTAAGTGTTCTTGGGGATAGACAGAAGTTTGCTCCATGGGGTTTGAGAGGAGGATTAGCTGGTGCTAAGGGCGAATACATATTGGTGCGGAATGGTAAAGAGATTAAGTTGAGGAGCAAGGAAACCATAACTGTTATGGAGGGAGATTTAATAATCATAAGAACACCTGGTGGTGGGGGATTCGGTGATCCTAGAAATAGAGATAAAAGCAGAATAATTGAGGACATCAAGGATGAGAAGTATGATAAAGAGTACATAGAGAGATCTCTTGGAGCTCTAGACTAGTTTCACAAAGAAGTATTGAGGGAACTCGATTGGCCCTAAATAATTACTTGTTATAAAGTTGATGGCATCTCTCCAATTTTCCTCAAAGGTAATATTGGGATAAAGATGAATAACTTTTTCACCCACATTGAACGAATCAAACTCCTCACTCTCTTCGTACCCATCCCTCATAACAGGAACTAATGAGTCAGCTTTCTCAAAAAGTACTTTAGAGGCCTTGTTCCTCAACTCTATGCAATCACTCCAATCCTGCTTATTCTTCATAAGCAATATGTGAAGCTCAATACCTCGCCTAGCTACAACACCAATTGATTCCGCGTTTAATTCCTCAGCAAGCTTTAGATCGCTGGATAATATGTGAGGAGGAATTGTTGGCCACGTTCTAATCACACTTATTATCCTCCTAATGCCACTATTATATACTTCTTCAATTATTTTGTCGAGCGAAGAACCATGAATTAGGATAACGTTAAAATCACTATCAAGAATGAAGTATCTCTCTTTAAAAATTCTCTCTAAGTACTCTTCACTAAATTGAGAAAGCAGCTTATTAATAACTGCTCCCCGATCATTCATCAAGATATAGTTTCTCATTGATTCATCAATCCTAACCAAGTCCCTTGGTTCATCAACGTAATCAGCTATCTCTGACAATATAGTTCTATAAACCTTATCGAGAACCTTCTCAACCATAATTAATCAACACTAATGAATTTACTCCTATATAAAACTACTAATTATTTCCCATAGAGATTTTAATTTTAACTCGTTAGAATCAAGAGGTGAATAGGAGTAACCATGTAATGTAACCATGAGAAACAAGTTAGCTTGTTGATTAAGGATATAAATAAGATATAAATATGAATAAATCAATACTTATTTCGAATTCATTTAAGAATTTCATGATTAATGGTATGGGATTAATCGGTGAGATTAATTTGAGCGACATAGTTGTTAGGGAAATTGAGAGAAATGATATGGGGGATATTCTGGATATTGTTAAGAGCGCTAAGTTTGATTTCCCAAGCGGATTCATGTTTAATGTTGATGATTTAAGTGAGGAGAAGTTATGGGAGATGTATAAGAGTAAGAAGGATTACCCAACTCTAGTAGCTGTTTATGATGGTAAAGTTATTGGTTTCGCGACAACAATGCGGCATTGGGATGAGGAGAATAACTTCTATATAATGCTGCTCCTAACGCATTCCAAGTATAGAGGTTTAGGAGCAGGAACGAAACTAATTAAGGAATGTTTTAAACTAGCTGTATCTAAGGGTCTTGATGTATTAAGCTTGCATACATGGGCTAGTAATAGAGCTATGAATCTATATAGTAGACTTGGATTTGTTTGGGTTCCTCACTCATCAGTCTACATGGTTAATTTCCTCCCTCAATTACTTAAGCATCCAAGAATAAAAGCTCTTTATGATGATCCAGCGGATCTATTATTGTCCCTGAGGAAACCTCCCGAAAAAATATTAATTAACAAACATGTTGCATGGAGATACATTATTGATTCGTCTAGAGGAATCATAGAAGTTGTATTTGATAGTGAATCAAAGAGACTACTTTCCATAAAGATTGGTGAGCACTATAAAATAAGCATTACTCCCCCAGAGAGGAGACCCTACCTCAAAAATCAGGAATTAGAGTTGAAAATAGAGACCTCTGAGGAAGTAGCTACGAAGATCAGAGATGAATTAAGATTGCTTAAAGAAGGCTTAAATAAAGTTACTCTAAAGGCCCAAAAAGATAATGAGATCCTAATTGATAACTTTAAGTTCGGTTATAAACTAGAGATAATGAATCCAGTAGAGATAAAAATCCCGAAGAAACCACTAAGCACTCCTAGCAATCCCAAATTATTAATCAAATGTAATATCAATGAGCTAAATGATTCATTAATAATCATATGTGATGATGGACTAGATATCCAGCCAAGAGAAATAAAAGTTGCTCTCAGAAGAAATGAGGCAATGACTGTTGATCTAAACGTTCATGGTCAAGGTAAAGCAGTATTTAGAATCCGCGACACAGAAGAGGAAGTATACTTCTTCAAGAATGATTTAATAAAGGTGTCTAAAGAGGGGCTAGAATCATTGAACTGGAAGGTGACTAGAGAGGAGATCTCACCATTATCAATAAGTGATTTCTCAATCTGGTACACTATTAAGTTATGTAGCAGGGATATTTTCTTCAAGTTTAATAGAGACGAGAAACTGTTTCAATCGAAAACTGATGAGGCCATAATCAAATTAATCCCTAGGATCATTGGTGATTATCTAGAAGTAACCATAGACATTACTGCACTGAAAGATATTGATGATGAATTGAACATCATTCTTTGGTGTGAATCAAGGGAACCAGATACATACTACATAATACCTATAGATCAACAGAGCTATATTCAAGAGAGATACTTTTACCCATCAATTCCAAAAAGCACGAGTCTCTATAGAGTGAAGCTCCCGAAACCTCTAGTCGGGTACGATATTATGGGTCATAACATAATTATAGAGTTCAGTGAAGACGCATTATACACATTCTGGTACAATCCCTTTGATATAGAGTTGACTTATCCAATAAAAATACGTAGAGGAGAGAGGATAAGGAAGGTTATTAGATTTATGCTCAATAAGGATCTAACGAAGCTATTTGGCATGGAGAGAAAGCGGTTAATCGAATCAAGAATCGAGGGAGATGAGCTAGTTATAAGAAATAACTGGTTTAAACCAGTCTCACTAGAAATAATGTTTGATAATATTGGTGGAGAGATTAGCTTGGATCCTGGTCAAGTAAAGAGATACACGATTCTAAAAAGTGGCTTAGGTGAAATTGAATTAAGAATAAAGATGGGTTCTCTTATAGAGAGAAGAAAGCTCAGATACATGATACCTGAGAAAGTTGTTTGGGATGATTTATTAACCGAGTACAGAGACATGAAAATAGAGTTAACGAGGAGAGGTGCTACACCAAGAATAATAGATATACGGGGAGAACCTTTACTATTTTGGAGTGACGAGAAGGTAAAAACACCAACACGATTCCCAGTGATTTACGGTGGAATTGCCCTAAAGATACGTGAGGAGAATAAAGATATTAACCTTCATTTAGTAGATTGGGATTACGAGGGTAATGGGAAATTCAAGATAAGTGCTAAAGACCTTATCGTTAATAGAACATGGTTAATTCTGGGTAAAAACAAGATCTTGGAGGTTCTAGAAATAGAGAATGCTGGAAGAGAAGCAAGAGACATAAATGTTTACCAAATGCTTAACCTAAGTGATAAGATAAAGTTGGTTTGCAGTAAGAAATTCTGCATGATTAACGATAAAGGAGTTTTATGGCTTAGCGATAAATCGCGTATAACAATTGAGTTAAGTAAAATAAGAGTAAAGTATCAATTAACAGCATCCAAAAACCAAATAATAACAGCTATGCAAAATCTTAAGATGCATGGAGTAGTACAGAGCCAATGGCAATGGACATTACTACCAGGAGAGAGAAAGAAGGCATATAGTATTATAGAAGCAGAATTAAAGGCATGATTTTAAAATAAATCAATCATTATTTTTCTTTCAACTTGCAACAGGAATAGCTTAAAATTGAATTCTTCCCCCGGGAAAACGAGGATCTAGAGCCACTTAAATAGATTCCAATAACTGTATAATCCTCTTCATGGTTCTTATCTTATCCTCAAGAAACTCCTTTCCTTCACTAGTTATGTAGTAAATTCTTTTTGGTCTATTCTCTGTCTTAATGCTCCACTCGGATCTAACTAGCCCCATTCTCTCAAATTTTCTAAGAATAAAGTATATGACTTGCCTAGGAATATTGATGTTGAGTATTTTGTTTAGGTTTTCAGCAAGCTCATATCCATGCTTAGGTTCCTTGCAAAGTAATTTTAGTATGAATAATCCAACAATCATTGCATGGATCACGTGTCTCCATGACTTACCAGCCTTAAAGGGCTTCTTATGATTTCCCATTCCAAAAACACCTTACTGTATAGTAATAATTTTAAATAGTAAAAAATTTTACTATTATATTTCTTAAAGATAACTAGGTGATTTAGTTGGGATCCGCAATTATCACTAATAACTTAACTAAGAAGTATGGTGAATTACTGGCTGTAGATCACATAAACTTAGAGATAAAGTCTGGTGAAATCTTTGGTTTATTAGGACCGAATGGAGCTGGAAAAACCACGACTATTCACATGTTAGCTACAATACTGAAGCCTACTGAGGGTACAGCTATAGTTGCTGGTTACGATATAAGGAAGAATCCTAAAGAGATTAGGAAGAAGATTGGTATAGTTTTTCAGGACATGACTATTGATAGGAATCTTACTGGCTACGAAAACATGTGGATCAATGGTAGGCTTTATGGCTTAAGCGGTAAAGCTCTTGAAGAATCAATTCTTGAGTTACTGGATTATGTTGAGTTGAAGGATTGGAAAGACGTTGAGGTGAAGAAGTATAGTGGAGGAATGATAAGGAGATTAGAGATAGCTAGATCTCTTCTCCATCATCCAGAGATATTATTCCTAGATGAACCAACTATAGGCCTAGATCCACAAACCAGGGCGCATGTATGGGATTATATCATTAGAATAAAGAAAGAGAAAGGTATGACTATTCTACTTACTACTCATTACATGGATGAGGCGGAGAAGCTTTGTGATAGAATTGCTATAATTGATCATGGAAAGATAATTGCTCTAGGTACTCCCGATGAATTAAAAACTATGGTTGGGCAGGACATCATTTATGTACGTATCCAATCACAAAACGGAAGAGTATCAGGATTCATTGAAAAATTAAAAAGCATCAATAGTAACAGTTCTGTGAATCTTAATCCACCTAACCTCATTTCCATAAGCGTGAAAAACGCTCCTAACGTTATTCCAACAGTATTCGAGATCGCTGATGAAGAAGGAATAAAAATTATTGAACTAAAATATTCAAGAGCGTCTCTAGATGATGTCTTTCTCAAACTAACTGGTAGAAGAATAAGAGATGAGAGTGGTTCATGGACAGACTTTGTTAGAACTAGAATGAGAGCTAGATTTAGAAGGAGGTGAAATATTATGGGGAGTTTACTAGATCCATTCATAGCTATGTGGTATAGGCAGGTTAAGAGGTTTTGGAGAGCTAAACCAAGAGTTATAGGTACCTTTATTCAACCCATCTTCTGGTTACTTTTCTTTGGGCTTGGATTCTCTGCAGCTTTTAGAGCAGGTGGTAGAACTGGTGTATTCCTAGGTTTAGATTACTTGAGTTACCTGATGCCTGGAGTAGTATTAATGACTATTTTCATGGGCTCATTCATGTCTGGGATATCAGTTATATGGGATAAGGAGTTTGGTTACCTAAAGGTTGTTTTAGTCTCTCCAGCATCAAGGAAAGCTAGTATAATTGGTAGATCTCTTGGAGACGCAACCATAGCTATAATACAGGGACTAGTTATACTATTTTTCGGTTATCTAATAGTCCCAACCATAAACTTGCTTAATTTAATACCTTTCCTGATAGTATCAATAATAATGTCTTTATCTTTCGCAAGTCTAGGAATTATAATTGCAACGAAGATGCAGACTATAGAGGGATTCCAGCTAATAATAAACATAATAACGATGCCTCTCCTCTTCCTTAGCGGCATATTTTATCCAGTAAGTCTAGCTCCCTTATGGATCCGAGTTATTGCATTAGCTAACCCATTAACATATGCTGTAGATGCATCAAGATTCTTGCTCTTAGGGGTCAGTGAATTCAGTTTTATTTTTGATATCACGCTGCTAATATCTCTATCAAGCATCTTTCTTATTCTAGCTATTTATCAATTCGATAAAGCCACCATAGGGTAAAATTTTATTTTTTGAATATTTTTTTCACTCTATCAAAATTCAATTAAGTGAAGCTTTATGACTATTAATCCTTTATTAAGGTTCTATATCGAGGGAATAGTGATTTATGGATTATTAGTATTCATACTCGCATTCTTCACCGGTTCCTTACTCGCATTCATCGCTGCTTTACCAATCTTACTGATAGTATCTATTTTCGATGCAATGAGATTAGAGAAGCATAAGGAATCAATAAATATAGGAAACATGATTTCTCTTTCAATAATTATCTTCATTATTGGTTATTTGTTCAGAATAGTTTTTATTTGGCGTTTTGATCAGCCATTAGAGAAAGTATTAATATATTACTTATCAATAATAACAATTATTGCTTACTATAAGCTTAGTTCTAGAGAGATATTATTTAGAAGAATCTTAATTGATTTGCTAGCTGGTTTAGTAATCCTAGTTATCATGATTTTCAGTACTTTCGGATCTTATTATATCTTATTTTACTTATATGGCTCAATAATATTATTTGATTGGATTCGCTTCGCGATTATTTTACCTGCAATGATTACTGTTGGGTTTGGGGAAGAAGCTTTATTTAGAGGGCTCTTACAGAATATTTTCAGGGATAGGTTCGGTGTTAGGAAGGGTGTTTTCATAGCATCATTCATATTCTTCGCTTTATGGCATACAGCATGGATTTTTGATTACGGCTTAACAATCAATTTCCTTTACTACGTCCTATTCACGGGGATTCTAGGAGTATTATTAGGTCTAGCTTATGAGGGGAGTGAATCATTATTGCCAGTTATAATTGCTCATGCCTTATGGGATTCTTATCAAGGCGCACTCTTCATCGGCAATGTAACGTTTAATCCGATTGCTTATTTCATTGCATTCATCATAAGTATTGTAATATATGTATTGGCCTTATTTTATATTAGAAGGATTATCTCTAGTCTTTACCGAAAACTAGCCTAGGTAGTTCAGAGAACTCATTTATCACTATAAACTCTTTATTTAAAATATCTCTAAGCGAATCACTTATATCTATACCGTATCTCTGTCTCGTGAAATTAACTAATTTATCTCTAATACTAGATACTTTGTAAATCCCACTTGGGATATCATTATTTATGAAAAAGACATTATTTATCCCTGCTTTTAAAGCACCATATAAATCGTAGTAAATGTGGTCTCCTACATAATATGCGTTGCTTAGATCCCTTGCTCCAACTACCTTTAATGCGTACTCATAAGCTTCTCTAAAAGGCTTAGCTCTAGGAACATCATCGTTAGTTAGCACGTAATCCAAGTAATTAAAAAGTCCAAGTCTCCTTAGAACTAGTTCCTGAAACTTTTTTCTTCCATTCGTTAATAGAATTGATTTATCATTGTTAGCTCTTATTCTCTTTAAGAAATCAATTACACCGTCCTTTATCCTTGGTGGGGATTTATTCACATACTCTGTGAAAAATCTATAGAAGATATCTTTCTGTTTATTCTCAATACCGAGTTTCCTTAATGTTTCATCAGTGATAATGTCCCAGTCAAAAGCTGTTCTTAGATCCCCTTTAATCACGTATGATTTATAAACGTCGTGAAACACTCTAGCTATTGTTTCATCACTAATGCTTGCTTTAAGGAATTTCTTTAATTCCTCCAAGGCGTAATAAAAAGCTTTATTCTCTATCAATGTCCCATCCAAATCGAATATGAATAATCTACCAGTCAAATCAGTCACCGTTAAAAGAAAAAGGTAAAGTAAATATAAATAATCCTCAGCTTTACAAGTAATACAGCTCATAGTTGAAGCCATCATAATAGATATTCCTGTTATTAGTCTCGACTTCTCCCCTCTGATTATCCACAGTATCGCTTCTTAAATATTTCTTAGGGGGATGAAAATCAGACATTATATCAACATTAAATACCGTACGGAAATTATCAATATTACCGAAATAGAATTCCCAGAGACGCTTATCTAACTGCCTCCATCTCCTACCGAACGATAAATCCGCGTATAACCAACCATAGGGTTCTACATAGAATTGCGCCCAATCATGTGGTGATGGACTCTTCATAGCTGGATTAGCGTACCAACCACTCTGCCATCTAGCAGGCACCCCAACTATCCTCGCTAGATTGATAAAGAGTAGTGCTTGAAAGCCGCAATCCCCCCTAAGATTTCTTGCAACGAATTCTGGAATTGATTCATATGTAGAGTATTCTCTAACGTAAGTATATCGCAGATTCTTTGTTAACCAATCATAGATCTTTTTAGCTTTGAGATAAGGGTTCTCCTCGTCTCCAACAATCTCGTAAGCTAGTCTCCTCATGAACCTGCTAAAGACGATGTGGGGTAATTGCTCTGAAGTATATTTCTTGTATAGTTCACTCTCCTCATCATAAGGTTTAACATCATTGGGATTAACTTTCCTATAAAAAGCGTTTATCTTATATTCAAATTCAACAAAGAAAACTATTTCTCTCTCCTTGATACTAGTTATTTCTCTCTCGAAATAAATTGTTCTCTGAGGAGAATTCTCTGGAGCTAAAATATAATTGCTTGGACTAGCTCTTATGAGTTTAACTTCTGTCTGTTGATCTCCAACTCTTGGGAAAGGTAACCATACTCGTAAGATATCATCACCTGAGTCTAAGGTATCACTATTAATAGTAATTTTTATTCCAGCTCTAACAACTCGCTCCGACAAGAAACCCTCTTTCCCCTCATTAATTATGCTTAAAACATGATTCTTAAGAGCTTCTCTAGGATTTCTATACTCCTCCCTTTTTTCATCCCTAATCTTCTTCTCTAAGCACTCATTGTCATCACAGAGGAATAATAAATTGCTGATAAATCTATTGAAGAAGAACCTCTTACCATCAATCAAAATGAAGTCTAGTAGGCCTTTATTCATCCATTCCTCAATTTTATTATCCTTGATGCCTGGGAACTCTTCTTTAATTTTCCTTAATGCTTCATCCTCAGCAATCATGTAATCTTTTTTAATTCTTCTTAACCGCTCTAACTCAAATTCTAACCTATTCCTCAAATCCTTCGGTAAATCCCTATTCAGCAATTCCTTGATTCTGTTTTCAGCAGCTCCAAATAACCCTAACTTCTCCAGATGTTCAATATCTTCAGGAAGCCTTACGTACAAGAAATCCAGCATATAAACACCTTGATTATAAAATAATTTATTTACTTAATTGAAATGAAACATACTAAAAACATTTATATTTGCGTGAAGCATTAAAATTCACGTATTATTCATGTAAATTTAGAGATCTAGGAAGCGATTCTATTGATTGAAGAGAAATATAGAAGGTTAATAGAGCTGATTATTGGATTTATTGTCTTGAGCGCTGGAACATATAAGATCACGTTTTATTTATCAGCGTTCTTTATGCTATTTCAGTCTCTAGTAATGATTGTTCTTGTCAGCATAGGTATAATAGTTGTTCTTAATGCACTAGCACTAATAAAGAGTATACATTATAGAAAGATTATAGCAATTCTATTAATCTTATTCATCGTGAGTTCAAGCGTTTTATTATCAAGTAGCTATTTGATTCCGCATAAAAAGCCGAAAATAATAGTTTATTTTGATTTGGATGAGATACAGTATGATGGCGTGTTCACAGATAAATTATCTGCAACTAGCAGTACGTATTGGATGCATTACTTAACGAGAGTGGGTGTTTTAATACCTCCTCTTACTTATCATAGTCCCTATGGATCGAGTCTCCCAGATGCATACATGATGGTGACAGCCAGAACAGCTATGGCTACAAGGAATAACCCTATTGTTTGGAATTATCCTCAGAAAACAATACTAGATGCTGCATATGAGAAGGGATTCCATATTTTTGTTGGAATGGACTATAATGCTATGGAGATGGGTTGGCTCAAATGGTATAGTGGATCGAATATTATTGAGGAAATATTCAATGCTGGAAAGAAAGGGCTTTTTAATCAAACAATATCTGAAGCTGAAAAATTTATTCTAAAGCATCTAGATGGAAAGGTTTTCGTAACGATTTGGTGGTTTGAGCTAGATGAGGAAGAGAACACGGAAGAGTCAGGTACTAGATCTAAGGGATGGATTGATTCCGTGACGAGAATGGATAAAGCAATTGGTAAATTAATCAATTTCCTGAAAGAAAATAATTTTTGGAATGACACGTTACTAGCGATTACTGGTGATGAGGGAATAAATGATGGACCTTTCATGTATATGTATGGACCATTCACTAAGTATGATGTCTTTCTCCTCCTATATGGACCTGGAGTAAAAAGGGGAGTCACAATAAATTTTGGTTGGTATACTCATGCTGACGCTGTAGCAACAATCGCTTACCTTGCTGACCTAAACATGGGATTAATAGATGGTATTCCAATATATAGCGCGCTTGAAGCACCGGTGGAGTATCCTTATTACGTGACTTTTGCCTTATTAGTTATAACAGCTATAATACTCCCTATCGCCGCTCTCCTAAGTATTCGCGATGCTATAAGCGAATTAAAGAAAAGAAAGCGTATGAAAGAAGAATAAATTAGTTAGAATTTTTCCAAGATTTTTATTTTGAGCTAAAGATTAGATTCTAGTAATTCTTCACCACAGCTTTGCATTTATGACGAGGATGGGATCAGTAATACATAATAATAAAAATGAAAAAGAATGTCCGCACTATTTCTGATTTTTGTTGTCTTGGGCTACTAGTGGTTCTTGGAGAACGGAGAGACATTAAACTCATGCTTGCAATTCATAACCATGAATGGCTTATCAAGCTTTTTCCACATAATGTCTTGAATCCTATCACGACACTCGCTTGGTTCTCCCAGCCTAGTCACTCCTAATGCCTCGAGATAAAGTTCATGAAATAGTGCGGGCATTCCATGAAAAAGAAATTCTTATATAGCTTAATTACTTAAAAAGTTTAGTTGGTTTAACTTTAGTGATCAGAGTTGCTGAAATTAACTAGGAGTCAATCAGATGTACTAGCATGTATCTTTAGGTTGCTTGAGGACAATGATATAGCTAGAACTACTGAGATAGCTAGGAGATTAGGGTTAAGTAAATCTAGAGTGGTTCAAGTCTTAAAAGAGTTAGCTAGTATGAATCTAATCGTTTATAACAAGTATAGAGGAGCTAAATTAACTAAATTAGGTGAAAAGATCGCTGCTGAGATAGTTAGGAAACATAGATTAATAGAGAAATTCCTGGTTGATAAGTTAGGAGTTGATGTTATTAAAGCACATCAGATAGCGCATGAATTAGAGCACTCGCTGGATGATATATCCATTCTACTAAAGAGTTATAAGGGAGATAATAGGTGTCCTCACGGGAACCCAATTAATCCCGAGGAGAAATTGCTTGATAAGCGATTAGATGAGTTGGAAGAGGGGTCTTGCGGTATCATATCTAGGATATCAAATGAATCAAAAACTTTTCTTCAAACATTATTAGAGCACTCTATCTGGATTGGTAAAGAGATTAAACTAGTGATGAAGACTCCGAAAGCGTTATTCGTTATTATTAATGGTCATGATTTCGTGTTGCCGAGAGAATTTGGTAAATATATTTACGTTAAGGTGAGAAATAATGATTAATAATTATCCTAAAAAGAATCTAATCCCACTTGATTACGCTCAGGTTAATTTTAGAGTCAGGATAGTAAGTATTGAAGGGGGGTATGGTATTAGACAGAGATTATATGAGATGGGGCTTACTCCTGGAACAGAAATAATTGTCATATCCAATAATGGGCGAGGCCCAATACTAGTTTCAACCAGAGGAATAACCCTAGCGATAGGTAGGGGAGTAGCTCGAAAAATATTAGTAGAGGTGAATTCCTGATGCCTTCTCAATCCTCAAAAGCAAAAAACATTGAAGAGATTGATCTAGTTGTAGCGGTCGCTGGGCAACCAAACGTTGGTAAATCAACATTTCTAAACAGACTCGTAGGAGCTATGTCACATGTAGGGAACTGGCCTGGGAAAACAGTTGATATATTGTCTGGCATTGTTGATTATGCTGGATTTAAAATAAAGATCATTGATTTGCCGGGGACTTATGGATTAAGTGGTGTAACAGAGGAGGAAGAAATTGCTAGGAAATATATTCTTGGAGAGATTGGAGAGAGAATTCATAGGCATAGAAGATTTGTGTGCGAGAATTGCCCCCTGAGTCTAATTTGTCCCATGCCTAATTTCTGTCCAGCTAGGGTCCTAGAGAGGTTTTTCAAGAAAAAAGAGAAGGCTGTGATTCAAGCTCCAGATGTAGTTTTAGTAGTTGTTGATGCTACAGCTCTTGAGAGAACTCTATATTTAGCTATCTCTGTTCTGGAGGTTTTCCCGCACGTTGTAATAGCTGTTAATAAGATGGATGAAGCTAGATCTAAGGGCATTTATGTGGATACGAAATTATTATCAAAGAAACTAGGAGTTCCTGTGATACCAATATCCGCTTTGCATGGTGAAGGATTAAGAGAGGTTTTGAGGGCTATCATAGATG